>CAMUZL010000010.1 GCA_947165185.1 uncultured Selenomonadales bacterium | reverse complement strand
ATAAAGAACGCACAAATTGAAGCGGACAACATGTTAAAGCAGGCGAAACTTCAAGCGGAACAACTCGTCGATGAAAATGATATTGTCGTCAAGGCACGCGAAAAATCTCGGATGGTTTTGAATCAGGCTCAACAGCAGGAAGCCGAAATCATGGAGCGCACGCGGCAAAATGCCCGCCAACTTCAGGACGACGCCGACCGTTACGCCAATCAAGTTTTTGACCAACTGATAGGTTTCGTCACGAACACATTTCAAGGCGTGCAACAGGCTCAAGCCGGTTTGGAAAGTGCGCGGCAGGTTTTGCAACAGGCAAAGCTCAGCATGAATCAGCAGGCGGCGCAACAAGCTTACGTCCAACAATACGGCGCACAACAACAAGCTTACGCGCAACAACAGTACGACCAAAGCCAGCAATACAATCAGCAACAGTACGATCCGAATCAGCAAAATTACAATCAGCAACAACTTTACGACCCGAATCAACAGCAGTACGACCAAAGTCAGCAAGGTTACAATCAGCAAAACTACGACCCGAATCAGCAATACAATCAGCAATAAAAAAATTTCTCCCGTCGACGCGGCGGGGATTTTTTTTTGCACGAAGAAAATTTTTCTGCTACAATCTGCGCGAAAAATTTTGAACGGGGACTTTGAACATGGACACCGACATTTCTTTGATTGCGGCAAATTTTTCGCGACTTCGCGATTGTTTTTATGCCGGCTACACTCTGCCGCAATTTTGCGTTGACAGCGGAATAAAACGCCCGACGATTCTTTCGCCCGCTAATTTCAGCCGACAAATACTTTGGGAAATTTACGTGCAGTTTGCGTGGGATAAACGTTTTCAACCGATTTTCGTCACGCTGGAAGAAAAAAGTTTCGAGATTAACGAATTTACATTGCCGTGGTTTTTAAGCCCGCTTATCGTGAAAAGCATTAACGAAATTGACGTGACGGGCGACAAAATTTTTTTCTTGAGCATGAATCATTTTGACTTCGGCGCGGACAAAATTATTTACCTTGACGAGCTGATAGAAATTTTTACCTTACGCACGTACTTTGCGATTCCGCTGGCGAATTTTGCCAAACTTCATCCCGACGTAAAAATTTTTGCGATGAATTTCCCGCGCCTCAAGTCGAGCCCGCTCAATACAGATAACGAAAAATTTTTGCTCCGTTCGGGCGAAAAACAAATTCAAGAACTCCTCAAAAATTTTTCGGCGGACAACAAAAATCACATTGCGACGCCTTTTGACTTTCTCGGCTACGACAACGAAAAATCTTACGGCTTACTTCAAACGCCGATTGCCAAAACAAATCGCGACGGCACGACGACTTTGCAGGGCGACGGCAACAAATATTTGGCGATTCGCGACGGCAAAAGATTGACCGCCAATCAGCCCGAAGTTTTTGCCAACAGGATTTACTTTGTGGGCAACTGCGTTTACTTCGGCTGGGGCGTGCCCTTCGACAAAACTTTGACGAGCCGCCTTCAAGCCTTGCTTAACGAAAATAATTTGCCGTGGCGCGTGGAAAACGAGTCGCAATTTTTCGC
The DNA here is from genome assembly GCA_947165185.1 of uncultured Selenomonadales bacterium. GTDB lineage: Bacteria > Bacillota > Negativicutes > Selenomonadales > Selenomonadaceae > Quinella. The sequence continues at coordinate 20,994 of CAMUZL010000010.1, read as the reverse complement.
AGGACACAATCAAGGCATTTATTACAACCTGCACAATTTGCCGGTGCAGGCGGGCGATATTGTCTTTGTCGTCACGCACAGCATCCGGTTAAAAGATTTTCCGTTCATTGACGTGGAAGATTTTTTTCAGCGGCCGCACGATTTCGGCGAAGTTTTTTTCGAGCCGAATCACATAAACGAACTCGGGCACAAAGCTTTGGCGGAAGAATTTTTCGCGCTGTTGACGGCGAACAATTTTTTTCGCGACACGGAGCAAAATTTTCCGGAGCCGCCGCCGCAATGTCCGCGTTACGGAATTCCGCCGCAATTCGATTCGGGCAATGCAAAAAATTTTTTCAACGCGGAACTGGAAACTTACAAGCAACAACTTCGCACGCTGAAAATTCCCGTCGGAGCAATCGTCATGAATTGCAACCCGTTCACGCTCGGACATCAACATTTGATCGAGTACGCGGCGGCTCAAGTTGCGCGGCTTTATGTTTTCGTCGTCGAGGAGGATAAAAGCGAATTCCCCTTCGCGGACAGATTTGAACTTGTGCGGCTGGGCGTGAAAAAATTTTCCAACGTCGAAGTTTTGCCGAGCGGGAAGTTTATCATTTCGCAACAAACTTTTTCGGGCTACTTCAACAAAAGCGAACTGCAAGACGTGCAAGTTGATTCGAGCGAAGACGTTGAGATTTTCGCGAAAGAAATTGCGCCGACTTTGGGCATTACGATTCGATTCGCGGGCGAAGAGCCGACCGACAACGTCACGCGCCGATACAACGAGACAATGAAAAAAATTCTTCCGCGTTACGGCGTCGAGTTCCGCGAAATTCCGCGCAAAACTTTCGGCGACGAAATTATCAGCGCAAGCAAAGTCCGTGAATTACTCAAGCGCGGCGACTTCGACCGAATAAAAAATTTTGTCCCCGAAACGACGCTGACTTATCTGCGCGAACGATATTCAATCAACGATTAAAAATTTTTCCTCGCTAAAAGTGACGGGGAATTTTTTTGTGCAACGTGCTATAATCTGCGCGAAAAAATTTTTGGGAGGTACTCTAATGGCTAATTCTTCGGTCAGTTATAAATGTCCGAACTGCGGTGCGCCGCTGACTTTTTTGCCGGGCAAGAAAACTGTCACCTGCGAATACTGCGGGACGGAATTTGAAATCAGCGCGATTGAAGAACTTTTCCGCGACAAACAGGAAATTGCGGCGCGTGCGGCGGAAGCGCAAGAGGCAAAGTGGGAAACCGACGACGCTGGCTCCGAATTCACCGACGACGAGGCGAAGGCACTGCACGCGTTCACCTGTTCGAGTTGCGGCGCGGAAATTGTCTGCGACGAAAACACAATGGCGACCGAGTGCGTTTACTGTGGCAACCCCACGATGATTCCGAAACGTTTCGACGGTATGTTGAAGCCCGATTTCGTTATCCCGTTCAAAAAAACTAAAGCCGAGGCCGTTGACGCGCTGAAAAAATTTTACGAAGGCCGAATGCTTTTGCCGAGCGATTTCACCGCGAACAACCGCGTCGAAGCGATTCAGCCGATGTACGCGCCTTTTTGGCTGTTCGACTCAAATGTTTCCGCGCAGGTTGATTTTCGCGCCGAAAGAATTCGCAGGTACAGCGACGGCGATTACAACGTCACCGAAACGGAAGTTTACAAATGTCGACGCGAAGGCACGATGCGTTTCAAAAAAATTCCCGTCGACGGTTCAAAAAAAATGGACGATGATTACATGGACAGCATTGAGCCGTTTGATTACAGCGATTTGGTGGAATTCAGCGCGGCTTATTTGACGGGTTATCTTGCGGACAAATACGACATGGACGCCGAAGCCTGCACGCCCCGCGCAAATGAACGCGTCGAAAACAGCACGATTGAAGTTTTAAAAAGCACCGTGCAAAATTATGACGCCGTGCAAGTCGAAAATGCCGCCGTCATGAAAGATGTCGGCAAAGTCAGTTACGCAATGGTGCCCGTGTGGATTTTGACGACGCGTTACAACAACAAGCCGTATACCTTCATGATGAACGGGCAAACGGGCAAATTCGTCGGCTCGCTGCCCTACGACACGACGAAAGCAATTTTATATCCCGCGCTGATGTCGCTGGTGTTGTTACCGGTTTTCTATTTCCTCGCGCCCGTGATTTTTATGCTTTTGTCGGCACTGTGAGGAGGCGGCGTCATGATTAAAAAATTTTTCGGACTGTTCACGTTGTTTTTCTTCGTGATAACTTTTTCCGTGGTGAACGCGGCACCGGTTCAGCTCCCCGACAATCCCGTCACTTCCAAAAAAGTTTCGGCGATCAGCGACAAATGCGGGCTGTTGACTGCGGCGGACATTGATTCACTCACGCAAAAAATTCAGCGCGTCGAACAAGCGCACAAAGTTAAAATCGCAATTTCTTTCGTGCAATCGACGAACGGTCAAGATATTGTTGCCGCTTCGGACAACCTGCGCAATAAAATTCCTTCGGCGACGAACGGCAAAATCGTCTTGCTCGTGTCAATGGACAGCCGACGTTACGAAATTACGACCGATAACGCGATGATGAACATAATCACGCAGTCGGACGGCATACCTTACCTGAAGAAACAAATTGGGGCTGCGCTCCACGAAGGAAATTATTCGGGCGCGTGCAACAATTTCGTCGACGGCGTTGATTTGCTTTTGACTTATTACGAAACGAACGGCACCGCTTACGTCGACGAAGAATCAGAGGAAGAATTTTTTGTCGCCAGAGTTGCAGTCGCGTTCATTCTCGCGATAATTGCGTTTTTCTTCATTCGCTCTTACCTTATCGGTTCGATGAGCAATATTCGTCATGCGGTGCAAGCAACCGATTATCTCGAAAAAAATTCCGTCAAGCTCACCGACACCCGCGACATGTTTTTATTCCGCAATGTCAGACGCTCCAAAAAATCCAAAAACAACGACAGCAGCGGCGGACATCGCGGCGGCGGCGGTGGCGGCGGCAGTTTTTGAATGAGGGGCTTGTTGAAAGATGTCGAGCATCATTGCTTCGATTCGGCGCGTTCGTGATTTTTAGTTTGTTGAAATCTACTTTCTTTCAGCGACGAAAGAAAGTAGCAAAGAAAGTCGCCACTGCGCGTGGAGCGGATACTGCCTCGTAAATCGGAGTAATCGAATACCCGTGCCGTGTGTGCCCGCAGGTGAAACATCCTGTTTCAACTGCGGGCGCGGCCGTCATCCTTGACGGCCGAATTTTCGCATTACGCATTACGAATTCCAAATAAAAAAATCCCCGATAGTCAATCGACTGTCGGGGAAAATTTTTTGTGGTGAGGTTAAACCAAATGTCAGAGGTTGGCTTTAATCAGCGCGAACAGTTTGGAGTCTGCGGTTGCGCCCGTGAAATTTGTTATCGCGGCGTCAATGCCGTTCGCTTTGATGAAGTCTTGAACTTCGACGGCCTCTTTGTCTTCGGCGTAATCGAATTTCAGCGCGGCGGGCAACGTGACGTTGCATCCAACGGGAGCGTTCCGCATGTTGTCGCGACAAATCAGAGGTTTTCTTTAATCAGCGCAAAAAGTTTGGAGTCTGCGGCCGCGCCCGTGAAATTTGTTATCGCGGCGTCAATGCCGTTCGCTTTGATGAAGTCTTGAACTTCGACGGCCTCTTTGTCTTCGGCGTAATCGAATTTCAGCGCGGCGGCAATGACTTTCGCCAGAGCGTTCGGAGTTTTTCCGCGCTCAAGCAGTTGTGTCGCGGGACTGACCAATCTGTCGGCGGCGGAAAGTTTTCTTTTCGGGCCGCGGGCAACGCGTGTAACTTCGTCGCTCAAGTTCGGGTTTTTGAAACGCGTTTCGGTTGTGGCGACGTATTTGCCGTGGACTTCCGAATCGAAATTATATTTGTCGATGAGCAACGCGGAAGTTTCAGCCCAAACTGCTCGGGCGGCGGCAACAATTTCGTCGTCCTGCATTGCACGGCTCATGTCGGTGTAGCCTTTTTGGTAAGCAAGGTAAGCAATCGACGCGTGGCCGGTGTTGACGGTGAAAAGTTTGCGTTCAATGTACGCGCTCAAATTGTCGACGAGCGTCATACCTTTAATCGCGGGAATTTCGCCGACGACGCCGGTTGAATCAACGTCCCACTCGGCGTAGGGTTCGACCTTGACCAAAAGTTTTTCGTCGTTCTTCTGGAGCGGAACAATTCTGTCGACAGCCGCGTCGGGGAAGCCGATAAGTTTTTGGACTTCGGGCTTGACGTCGTCGCTGAGATTTTCATAGACGAAATTTTTCAGCACGGTTGAGCCGCCGACCATGTTTTCGCAAGCAATGATGTTAAGCGGCGTTTTGTTCGTTGCGACGCGTTTGGTCAAACCTTTGGCGATATTCGGCGCGATAAATTTTAAAATGTTCGGGCCGATAGCCGTCGTGACAATGTCCGCCTCGACAATCGCGTCAAGGAGCGCGTCAAGATTTTCATTGCTGTTGATCGCGCTGACGTTTTCGACCAAAGTTTTTTCTGCCTCGCCGAAAATTTGCACGTTGTACTTGCCGAGCGTGTTGATGTCGTCGACGAGCGGAGCCGCCACGTCCACAAATGTCACGTGATAGCCGGCTTGACTCAAAAGCAGGCCGATAAATCCGCGTCCGATGTTGCCCGCGCCGAAGTGTACAGCTTTTTTCATGTCGTTACCTCCAGTCAGATTGTTCGTTGATGTTTATCTACTTTCTTTTGGCGCAAAAGAAAGTAGCAAAGAAAACATGTCCGCTAATTTCGCATCACGCGAAATGCGCGGACGAGGCCGTCATCCGTGACGGCCTCAAATTTCGCCGCGTCGAAATTATTTTCGCAAGCCGTCAAAAAATTTTTCGTCGACGGGTTCAAGCCATTCCGTTGAAACTTCTTTGCTGACTTGCATGATTGATAAATGTTGCATCATTTTGCCGGGAGCCGCGCCGTGCCAATGCTTGACGCCTTCGGGAACGGTGAACACGACGCCGGGTTTCAGCTCAACGGGATCTTGTCCCCAAATTTGAACGTAGCCCGCGCCCGATTCAGTGACGAGAATTTGACAAGTGCCGTGGTGTTTGTGCCAAAAAGTGTGTGCGCCGTTAATGAACGTGACGTTTGAAACGCCGATTGAATCTTTCGCAAGTGACGCGTGATACGTCAGCCCGGTGAAATATTTTTCGTAAGTGACGTTGGGATTTCCAATCGGGAAGATTGCGCCGCCGACGTTAATCAACTTCGCCTGAACTTCTTCCGCCGTGGGATAATCCGCCGCTTGAGTTTGCGCGCCCGTCAAAAGACAAGCCGCCGTTGCCAACGTTGCCAAAAATTTTTTCATGCGAATCAACCTTTCGTGAACATGTCAAACAGAACTTGCGGATCTTTAGTCGTGTAAGCTTTCTGCAAATCTTCTTCGGAATATTCCATTGTGATTGTCGCAAGGTTCGCGATAATCGCAAGGTGGTCGTCGCCTTTGCCCGCGATACCGACAATCAGATGAGCAACATTTTCGTCGGAGAATTTGACGCCCTGCGGATATTGCATAACGACGAGACCGGTTTTGATGACGTGTTTTTTGACAGCGTTTTCGCCGTGCGGAATTGCAATGCCTTGCCCGATGTAAGTCGAAATGTCGCGCTCGCGTGCCAACATGCCGTCGATGTATTCTTTTTCGACGTAGCCGCTTTTGAACAGGAGTTCGCCCGCCGCTTTAATCGCTTCTTCTTTGCTGACGGATTTCAAACCGACTTTGACGTTGTCTTTAAGCAGGACGCCTTCTTTAAGCGTGGTGCCCGCCGATTCTTCGTCGCCGCCGTCACTTGCGGGAGCTTCCACGCCGCCGCCTTTGAGACGTTCGCTGATGATGTCGTAGACGTTGTTGTTGGTAAAATCTTTAACCCAAATGTGTTCGGCCTGCGGAGAGTCTGCGCGGGCACGTTCGGCAAGTTTTTCGTGCGAAACAACAATCTGCGCGTCTTTGGGAATGTTGCCGATTGCGAAGTTTTTGACGGTGATATTTTTGTAACCGTCTTTCTGAAGTTTTTTGCGGAGAGCCGCCGCACCGAGTGCGCTGGAGCCCATGCCCGCGTCGCAAGCGTAAGCGATAAATTTGATGTCTTTGCCGGCAACTTGAGGTTCGCCCGCTTGACCTTTGGAGGCAGCTTTCATGGCTTTCATGTTCGCTTGAGCCGCTTCGAGTGCATCTTCTTTTTCAGCGTCCGCCGCCGCAGTTGCTTTGATGAAAATTGAACTGACTGCGAAACTCACACCCGCCGCCGCCGCGACAGCCGCAACGTTTGCGAAGTAGGCGCCCGGTGCCGTCATTGCCATAATCGCGATAAACGAGCCGGGAGCCGCCGGAGCTACGAGACCACCGTTAAGCAGTGTCAATGTGAAAACGCCCGTGACGCCGCCCGCCATAACCGCAAGAATCAGCGTGGGTTTCATCAACACATACGGGAAATAAATTTCGTGAATGCCGCCGAAGAAGTGAATGATAACCGCGCCGGGAGCCGAGCCTTTCGCATTGCCGACACCGAACAGCGAATAAGCAAGCAACACGCCGAGACCGGGGCCGGGGTTCGATTCAATCATGAAGAAAACCGATTTGCCGACTTCCTGCGCCTGTTGCATACCCAACGGAGTGAAAACGCCGTGGTTAATCGCGTTGTTCAGGAACAAAATTTTTGCAGGTTCAACGAGGAGCGACACGAGCGGAAGAAGTCCCGCGCTGACGATTGCGCCGACCGCCGAGGCAAGTCCGTCCGTAATGCTTGAAACAATCGGGCCGACGAAACTGTAAGCCGCGCAGGCAAGCACGCCGCCGAGGATACCCGCCGAAAAGTTGTTGACGAGCATTTCAAATCCGCCGGGGATTGAGTCTTGAGCCGCTTCGTCGAATTTTTTAATCACGACGCCGCCGATGGGTCCCATAATCATTGCGCCCATGAACATCGGAATATCCGTGCCGACGATTATACCGGCCGTTGCAATCGCGCCGACAACGCCGCCGCGGTGCCCGTAGATAACTTCGCCGCCCGTGAAGCCGATTAACGTCGGGAGCAACCATTTCGCCATAGGCCCGACAAGTTCCGCAAGTCCTTCGTTGGGAATCCAGCCTGCGGGAATGAACAGAGCCGTGATAAAGCCCCACGCAATGAACGCGCCGATATTCGGCATGACCATTGCGCTCAAGAAGCGACCGAATTTTTGCATGGCCTCTTGCATGAGTAACACCTCCAAAAAGCAATTAGGAATGTGGAATGTGGAATTAGGAATGATTACGCTAAATCCTACGTTGCATTGTAAACGGCGGCTTTATAACTTGCAAGCAAAACACCTTGCGCGGCGTCCGTTGCCACTGCGGACAAAATTTCACGGCGGCATAACTGCGCGCTTTATTACGAACACGGCAACAAAAATTTTTCACGGCGGATAAAAAATTCTCTGCATATGCTATAATCGCCGCAAGAATTTTTTCACGACGACAAAACAATTCCTAACTCCTAACTCCTAATTACCAATCGGGCGGTGATTCAAATGCAAGACGAAAAAACTTACTACGAGGAGCAACGTGAACTTTTGCGCGACACCTTCGCAGAAATCGGGCAAAAGGTGGAACTTATTTTGACTGTCGGGCAGTTGCTCATGGAAAACGGCGCGGACACTTCGCAAATAATCCGCAACATGAAACGCGTTGCCGCTTACATGGGCATTCCCGCCGAAAAATTTCACCTGCACATAATGTACACGACTTTAATGCTCAACATTAGCGACGAACATCATTCGCACACGTCTTTTCGCAAATGCCCGAAACACGGCGTCAACATGAAAACAATTTCCGCGATAAGCCGTTTGACGTGGCGGGCAATGAGCGAACATTACACGCTTGACGAATTCAAAAGCGAACTTGACGCCGTGGGCAAACGTCCGCGCTATCCGTTGTGGATGACGGTCGGCGCGGCGGGCACGGGTTGCGGCGCATTTTGTACGCTGTTCGGTTGCGACTTCAACGCGGCGATTTATACGGCGGTCAGTGCGATTATCGGCAAGCTCGTTCAAATGCAATGCGCGGAACGTTTCGGAATCAATCCGTATGTTTCAATGACTTTCGGCGCGTTCGCGGCGTTGAGCGTTGCCAACCTCATGCACTTTTTGCCGACGGCGACACCGTGGCACCCGATGATAGCCGCGTCGTTATTTTTGGTGCCCGGCGTTCCTATAATTAACGCTTTCAGCGACTTGCTCAACACTTACTTAATCAGCGGCGTGGCTCGACTTTTGCACACGTTGATGATTGTCGGCTCGTCGTCTTTCGGAATTGTATTTGCCATAGGCATGTCGGATTTCAATCCGTTCACGGATCTGCCGCCTGTTACCGAAAGCAATTATCTGTTGTTCGCAGTGGCGGCGGCTGTCGGCGCGGCAAGTTTCGCGGTATTTTTCAACCTGCCGAAACGTTTGTTGATTGCCTCTGCATTGGGCGGGGCGATTTGCGTTTGCACGAGAAATTTTTTCACCTTTGAATTGGGAATGAGTTCGGATGTCGGAACACTTGTGGGCGCGACATTGGTCAGCATTTTTGCCGTAAAGGCGATACATTGGTTGCATACGCCGTCACTGGTTTTGGTCGTGCCGGCGGTAATTCCGCTGGTGCCCGGCGTGCTGATTTATTACGCGCTGTTCGCGACAATCAACATTCACCGACTTTCAGTCGCAGATTTTTTGGAAGCAACTCAAATCGGCGTCAAAGCTTTGCTGATAATTTTGGCGATAGCGATCGGCGCGGCGGCTCCGAGTCTTTTGGCAAATCGTTCGTTGTCGCAAATGAGCAAGGACAAGCAGGAAAAATTGCTCAATGAAATTTACGAGACCGACTTGAAAGACTAAAGGAGGTTATCTCAATGGCTGAACAAGCTTTTGATGACAGACTGCGAACAGTCGAAAATAAAGTTGCAAGCATTGAAACCAAAATCGATATGTTTATTGACGAAATGCGTCAACAAAACGAAATGCGGGCGACGGAAATTCGCGAACTGGACACGAAGACCGACGCGAGGATCGCGCGCATTGAATCGAAATTTGACGAAATGGGCAGGCACGTTCGAAATTTGACCGTCGCGGCAATGGTCGGCATGGGCACAATGACGATTGCCGGCATTGCCATTGCGATTTCAATTCTCATGAAATAATTTGGAGGTATTTAACTTGCACGAACTTGTAAAAAATCTGCGGCACAAAGATTATAATCCGTGCGGGGAGCTGACGGGCTTTGAACGCGCTCTTTGCGACGAGGCGACGAAAAATTTTCCGAACTTGCCGTTTACCGAAGTCATGCGCACAATTTCCGTCAAAGCTCTGTCGAAACTTGAGCACGAAGAAAATTTCCCGAACGTCGACGCGCTGAAAAATTGGGCTTCGTACAACTTGAACGGTGACGAACTTCGGGCGGCTTTAAATTTCGACACGTTCACGCCGATTCAAGCCGGTCTTGCAAAATATTTGGTGCACGTCCTTTACGAAAATCGTTACAACATCCACTACAACGCGCTTGTCGATTTTTGTCGCGGCTTTGACGAATCGAAAGTTGCAATCGGGTTGACTGCGGACGAACTCGAATCAAAAATAAATTCCGTCGCGCAAGAGGCGGATTGTTCGGCAAGCGTCAATGAACTGACCGAAAAAATTTCGCCCGTTATCGGCGGCTCGCAAGAAAACAGCATTGTCGACGGAATTGTCGCCTTGCTCGATGCGTTCGTTTGAAAAATTTTGTCGCGGGCTTGCATTTTGTAAATCAATCTGCTACAATCGCAAGCGTTTTCGGGTTGTGGCTCAGTTTGGTAGAGCACCGTGTTCGGGACGCGGGGGTCGCAGGTTCAAATCCTGTCAACCCGACCAACATTGTAAATTTCAGGCGGGAGTCAAAAACTTCCGCCTTTTGCGTTATGAAGGTCGTCATAAAAAATTTTTCTCGCTTAAAAAGTTTTAAGGAGTTGCGCTCATGAAAAATGTTTCACTCGTGAAAAAAGCTTTGGTTATGATTTTTTGGCTGTGTTCCTTGGCTTATGTTGTCGGCGATTATTTTGTCGTCTTCGCACTCGAACGCGGAGCAGATTTGTCGCCGCCCAAAGCCTGCGCGAACATTGCAGATCCGAATTTGAAAGCTCCGCCCGCGCCGAATTTCCCCGCCGAAGATTGGACGCTTGAAAGTTTCGACGGATTGAAACTTCACGCGAAAAAATTTTCGCCCGCCGAAAATACAAATCGTTGGGCGATTTTGATTCACGGCTACGGACGCGACGGAACTTTTGCTTACGATTACGCCGAAGAATATCTCAAACGCGGCTGGAATGTTTTGGTGCCCGACTTGCGCGCCGCCGGACAGAGTGAAGGCAAATTTATTACGATGGGCGCATTGGAGAGCCGCGACGTTTTCGATTGGGCGAAAAAAATTTCCGACGCGAATCCCGACGCGAAAATTATTTTGCACGGCGTTTCAATGGGAGCCGCAACCGCTTTGATGACCGGTGCGCTTGAGCCAAAAAATCTTGTCGCCGTCGTCGAGGATTGCGGTTATACTTCCGCTTACGAAATGTTCGCCGCGCAACTCAAAAAAATTTTCAGCCTGCCGGAATATCCCGTGATGCCCTGCGCGAATTTGGTTTGCAAGTTCAAGACAGGCGTAAAAATTTCGGACGCCGCGCCGATTGATGTCGTCGACAAAATCAAAGTGCCCGTGCTGTTCATTCACGGCGACGAGGACGGGCTTGTTCCGTTCGACATGATGGAAAAACTTTTTAACGCGTGCACTTCGACGAAAGATAAATTTGTCGTGTCGGGCGCGGGGCACGCCGATTGCAAACGGACAAACCCCGCCGCGTATTTCGACAAAGTATTTAAATTCCTGGAGGTTGCGCAATGAAAATTTTCGTTGGACTCGGCAACCCAACTGCCGAATATGCCGCGACGAAACACAATGTCGGCTTCATGCTGGCGGACAGACTTGCCAAAGAACTTAACGCAACCGATTGGCGCGAAAAATTTAATGCGTTGGTCGCCGAAACTTTTTTGGACGGCGAAAAAATTTTGCTCGTCAAGCCGCAAACGTTTATGAACTTGAGCGGTGAGGCTGTCGCGCCGTTGATGAATTTTTACAAACTCGACGCGGAAAATTTGACGGTTGCGCATGACGATATGGATTTGCCGCTCGGAACAATCAGACTGCGTCCCAAAGGTTCGGGCGGCGGTCATCACGGCGTTGAATCAATTATTCAACATCTCGGCGGCGTGCAAAACTTTCCGCGCGTGCGAATCGGCGTCGGTCGTCCGCCAAAAAATTGGTCGGTCAACAGCCACGTTTTAAGCCCGTTCATGCAGGACGACGCAGAAAAAATTTCCGCCGCGTTGACTGAACTTGTGCCCGCCGTAATTTGCATTTTCCGCGAAGGAATTGACATTGCAATGAACAAATTCAACCCGCGTAAGGGACAAGGGACAAAGGAGAAGGGACAAGTTGAAAGTAACGGCGTTGATAGCTGACGAAAACGGAAATATTTTCGACGTGCCGGAATTCGAGGCTGTCGGACGCGTCGGAGAAAAATTTTTCAAGCTCAAGCCCGAAAATTTAATCAAGCTCCCCGAATCGGCTGACTTGATGTTTTTGCCGCAACGAAAAGCAATCGGCTTCCGTCGCGGTGAATTCGTCCCGCTCAAAGGTCGTGCGGTCTCGGCGATTTTGCCGCAAGGTTACACGCGAACTCATCTGCCCGCGTTCAAAAAATCTTCACACGCGAAAATTTTGCCGCTGTACGGTTACACTGCCGTCGCGCTGTACAAAGACGAAATTTATGCCGCCGCGCTCTACACCGACGAAAATCACAAATGGGATCCCGCCAACTACAACACGCGGGATTTAAAAAATTTGATTCGCCGCGTCAAAAAAGCTTTGCCCGAAAATCGAATCGTCGCGCAGGTTGCAAATTGTTCGCTGGAGTGGCACTGTTTAACGGCGCAGAATTTATTTTATCGTCGCTGGGAATGCGGCGTGCCGACTTCGCCCGTGTGCAACGCGAACTGTTTGGGCTGTATTTCCCTGCAACAATCGGAATGTTGTCCGAGCCCGCAAAGTCGAATCAAATTCGTGCCGACGGTCGACGAAATTGCCGACGTGGGAATTTTTCACCTGTCGCAAGCCGAGGACGCGATTATCAGTTTCGGGCAAGGTTGCGAAGGCGAACCGAGTTTGCAAGCGGAAAATATTTCAGCGGCGATAAAAAAGATTCGTGCGAAAACTTCACGCGGGCAGATTAACATCAACACGAACGCGGGCTTTACCGCCGGCATAAAAAAAATCGTCGACGCGGGTTTGAATTCCATGCGTGTTTCTATTATCAGCGCACGCGACGAAAGTTATCAAAAATATTACCGCGCAGGTTACAAACTCGACGCCGTGAAAAATTCTATTCGTTACGCGCTCAACAACGGCGTGCATGTTTCGCTGAATTTGCTTTACATGCCCGGCTTTAACGACCGCGCCGAAGAATTTGCCGCGTGGAAAAATTTTTTGACTGAATTGCCCGTGCAGATGATTCAAGTGCGCAATTTGAATTACGACCCCGACGAATTCTTTAACGTGATGGGGCACGACGAAAATTTTTTGGGTACGAAAAAATTTCTCCGCGAACTGCAGAAAAATTTCCCCGCGCTGACAGTTGGCAACTTCAGCCATTACGTTCGATAAAAAATTTGAGCGTGTTTAAAAACGCGGGCAATAATTGACACACAAAAAAACAATAACTATAATGCGCGTCGAGGCTTATAAAAAATTTGAGCGTGGTTAAAAACGCGGGCGGTAATTGACAAAAGAGAAATTATTATCGGCTCGTGAAAGGAGGTGTTCAGCGTGTTCAAAAAAATTTTTGCATCGTTCCTTATCGTTGCCGCGTTGCTCGTCGTCGGCGCAGAAACCAATCGTGCCGAAGCTTATTGGGGCGTGGTTGTCAACTGCAGGGAGTGGATTACTTTGCGCTCCTATCGCTCGACCGAAGCTCCGGCTGTGTGCACAATTCCGCTCGGCGAATGGGTTTGGATTTACAACAATTCGCTCAGCAACGATTTCTTGGAAGCGGAATATCAAGGAATGCGCGGTTATGTTTTGAACGCTTACATTAAATACGTCAAAGAATGAACTCTCGGAGATGATTTGAGTTGCACAGATTGAAATTTACTTTTGCCGTGTTGTTTGCGGCAATTTTTTTTTGTATAGGTTGCACGTCCGAAAACGCGACGAAAGCTGAAATGATTCCGCCCGAAAAATTTTCGGCCGAAGCCCCGCAACTTCCGCGTCAAGAATTAATCGTGTATTCGAGTCCCGAAAAATATTCTTACGAAGATTTTCTGCACGACGTGAAAATTTTGCGCGAACGTTATCCGTCACAAATTCGCGTCGATAAATTGTGCGACACGCTTGACGGGCGCGGCGTTTACGATATTGTTTTGGGCGACGGCGAAAACCAAATTTTGATTTTCGGAGCAATGCACGCCCGCGAATATATCACAACGCAAGTAGTCATGCGCCAGCTGTGTGAAAGTCTCGACGCGATAAACGGCGGCGGCACGTATCGCGGAATTCCCGTGTCGGAACTTTTGCAAGGCCTCACGATTCATTTCGTGCCGAACAGCAACCCCGACGGCGTTGCGATAAGTCAATTCGGTTTGTCCGCGCTGAAAAATGATTCGATTCGCAGTCGCGTTGCGGCAATGAATGACGGCGGCGATTTGGAGCAGTGGAAAGCAAATGCAAACGGCGTTGACTTGAACAGAAATTTCGACGCGGATTGGGCTGAATTTTACGGCAGTCCCGCGCCCGCGCCCGACAGATACAAAGGCACTTCCCCGGGCAGCGAGCCCGAAGCCGCCGCGTTGATTCGTTTGACGCGGGATTGTCAAATCAAACGGGCGATAAGTTATCACACGTGCGGCGCGGTAATTTATTGGTATTACAAGCAGAGCGGACAAATTCTTGACGCGTCAAAAAAATTCGCCGCAGATATTTCCGCCGCGACGAATTATTATCTTGACGACAATTACACGGCACTTGATCCGGCGGGCTACAAAGATTGGGCGGTCTACAAATTGGGCATTCCGAGTATCACAATCGAAGTCGGCGGCGAAAACGGCGACATCGTCAATCCCGTTCCGCAAAGTCGTTTCAGCGGAATTTGGGAGCGAAATAAAAATGTCGTCTACGCCGCGGCATACAATTTGAAATACTGACACGCGAAAAAATTTCTGCGCGGCGACAATCGACAACTTCATTATTGCGCACGATAAAATTTTCTTCGACAGCGGCAAAAATCTTCGCGGCGAAAATTTTTCCGACTTCGGTCGGATTTTTTTTTGCGGGCGATTGAGTTTGCAAAAAGTTTTCTGCCGAGTTCTGCGCGGAAAATCTTCGAGTCTTATATTGAAAATTTGAAAAACTGCCTGTATAATGTCACTGCAAGCTTAGGCGAGAGCAACAAAATTTTTAAAGGAGGTTCGCCATGAAGAAGTTATTGGGAATTTTTTTGGCAGTCATTCTTTTGGTGACGGTTACGGGTTGCGGCGGTGACAACAAACCTGCCGAACAGCCCAAACAAGAAGCCGCTCAAGAGTCGAGCGACAAAGTCGGTGCACTTATGCCAATCGGTTTGGACGAAGAAGGTTACAAGCGTTGGACGAAAGACATCGCTCAAGCTGAAGGACAGCCCGCCGCTTACAACGCGCCGACCAAAGTTGTTTTCTTCAACGATTTGAATTCAATGCTGTCTGCGCTCAAAGCCAAACAGATTGATCGTTTCGGGACGAGCAAAAACGTTGCCGAATACATCGTGGCGCGCAATGACGACGTTAAAATTATCGACTTCAACTTGAAACCGATTTTGGGCTACTCGATGGCAATGCAGGAAAAAGACGCCGCGACTGTCGACGAAATTAACAAAGCCATTGCCGCAATGAGAGACGACGGCACGCTTAAAAAACTCGTCGAAGACAACATCACCAACTTGAAGGGCGACCCCGTTGCAGCCGACATTCCGAAAATCGACGGCGCGGACACGATTAAAGTTGCCGTCACGGGCGATATGCCGGGCATGGACTGCATTCTTGCCGACGGAAAACCTGCGGGCTTCAACGTCGCGTTTTTGAGCGAACTGAGCAAACGCATCAACAAAAACTTTGAACTCGTTTCAATCAGCTCCGACGCTCGCGGTGCCGCGTTGTCTTCCGGTCAGGTTGACGCATTGTTCTGGGTTGTCGGCACTTACGACCAGGACGGCAAAGCTCTGCCGTATCCGCTCGACGCAATGAAAGGCGTTGCAATTTCTGTGCCGTACATGATGGACAGCCGCGTTGGTTTGGCGTTGAAGTAAATTAATCGCACGGAAAAATTTTTCCCGTCACAATCGACGGGATTTTTTTTTGTCAACTTTTCGGAAGTTCTTCGCCGAAATCGGACGCGAAGGCAAGCACGCAAATTTTTTCCGCAGTTACTTTTAAAAAGTAACCAAACAGTTGACGCGCCGTAACTCCAAATTTTTTCAACGTTATCGCCGCGTTTCAACGTCACAAAGAATTTGTCGGAAGCTCTTCGCCGAAATCGGACGCGAAGGCAAGCACGCAAATTTTTTCCGCAGTTACTTTTAAAAAGTAACCAAACAGTTGACGCGCCGTAACTCCAAATTTTTTCAACGTTATCGCCGCGTTTCAACGTCACAAAGAATTTGTCGGAAGCTCTTCGCCGAAATCGGACGCGAAGGCAAGCACGCAAATTTTTTCCGCTCCGAGTGATTTTAAAACTTTTGCGCATTCACCCACCGTCGTGCCCGTCGTGTAAATGTCGTCGACGATTAAAATTTTTTGCCCGCGCAGGTCGATTTGCTCCGTCGCCGCGAAAACGCCGCTCAAAATTTCTTGACGCTCCGATTTGTTCTTGTCGTAAAGTTTCGGCGTCTCCCGCACGCGAATCAAAAGATTTTTCAGCGGGATATTTTTTTTAAGAAACCATTCGCGGAAAATCATTTCGGTTTGATTGAAGCCGCGTTCTTTGAATCTGCTTTGATGTAACGGCACGGGCACGACGAAACTCACGCCGTCAAGCAATCGGGAAATTTCTTCGCGGGCGGAAACTTCGTTCAAAATTTTTTTAAACGGCGGCAGGACGTTTAGATTGTTTTCAAACTTGAGCTTGTGCAAAAGTTTCTGCGAACCGCCGCGATATTTCGTCACGCGCAAAACTTTTTCAATCGGCTCGGGCACCGATTTACAAAAGTCGACGCGTAAAATTTTTTTCTCGCACGCCGCGCAAAATTGGTGACGCTCGTCGACAATCTCCCTGCACGCAGGGCATCTCGGCGGGAACAAAAAATAAATCAGTCCGTCCCAAAGCTCAAGCAGAAAATTCATCGGCTCACCTCGAAAAGTTTTCCGTCATTATAACAGAATTGTCGCCTAAACGAGATGTTGCAACAAAAAAAGCTCGCTCCGAATTCGGAACGAACCGAAAATTTTTTCGCCGCGAAAGTTGCCGCGCCGGTATCTGAAGAAAATTTTTATGAAACTTGCCGTCAAGATGCCTGCTCAATCTTCATGACTTTGAAGCCGCAAAAGAGCGACTTCCAAAGAAAAAGTCCGGTTATCGTCATGAACGCCCCGAAATTAAAGTCGCAGTTGAATTTCAGCGCGTCACCTTTTTCAATGCGAAAATCCATTTCCCGACTGCGCAGAAATCCCGAGAAGAATGACCAATTCATCTTCAAGCGAAGTTTATGCACGCCGGGCGTCACTTCAAAAATTTTTGTCTGCCCGTTGCTCACCTTGCCGACTTGAATTCCGTCGATGAAAACATTTGCAGCGTATAAAAAATCCACGAATCGCCACTTACGAAAAATTTGTATCGTGGTAGTTGCATTGGAACTGTTCGCGACATTGGAATTGTTCACGGGCGGTGCGACGTTGACGGTTGTCGTTTCCGCCTCAACGGGAGTACCGCACGAATTACAAAATTTGGCTTCCGTTTCAAGTTCCGCACCGCAATGCTCGCAAAATTTTGCCATAACGTTCACCTTGCCAAATTCGTCTCAGATAAATTCAAACAGAGCGTCAACCAAACTTCCCGCAGCTTCGCCCGCAACTTCACCGGCAACGTCACCGATCGCATCGGCGGCCGCGTCAAGCAACTCGTCCGCGCCGTCCGCAACGACGTCGATATATTCTGCCACATTTTCAACGCCGAAACTGTGCGCGACGTGCGCGACAATGTTGGTTACATCAACCGAACCGGTCATTTCTTGCAAGCCGTTGGAAGTGAAGCCGTAGAACCCGTTCACGTCGGCGGGGGGAACGTTTGTCTGTTGAGCGTAAGCGGTCTCCGTTGCAATCGCGACGCCCGTCCCCGCAAGCAGACCCGCGCCCGCCGTCAGCATATCTTCGTAATTATTCGAGCTGTTTAAATTCTGCTGAGGCGTCTCTTCAGTTGCGGAAGAAATTTTCTTGCCGCAGTTGCCGCAAAATTTCACGCCGGCTCTCAAAGGCTTGCCGCAGTTTGAACAGAAATTTGCCATAACAATTACCTCGCTTAAAAGTTTACAAAATAATCGCGGACTCGCCGAATTAAATCCAAAACGCGCCGTTTATCTTCAAGCGACATTGCGTGAAGATCTATTTGCTGATTGTTGACGTAAAGTTCTTTCTTGCGAATCTCCTGCCGCCGATTGTCCGTATGCGCAAGGAAAAAATTTTTTTCGGCCATGTTGTGAATGTGAATTCCGAAATTTGTCAGAACGAAACCGTCATTGGCACTGCCGAAAACCGTGCCGTCATAGCAGACGACGGGAATTTCGTCCACGTCCAATTTTGCGTAGCTTGAAGTTGCGCCTTTGAATTTTTTGTCGGCTTTCTCGTCGGTGCCGTAAAAATAAAAACCGCTGTCGAATTTAAATTTCGGGTCGTCGCGCAGGTTGCCCGTGAAATTTTCCACGTCGGCTCTGGTCGGCGCGGATTTTTTGTCAAACTCATGGAGCGGCGCAATCATTTCGCGAATTTTGTTTATCAGCGTGTGAAGACGTTTAACGTCGTTGCCGGACATGGTGCCCGTGTCCAATTTCTGCCCGTTGACGAAAATATTTTTGGAGATCATGCCCTCAATCGTCACGGTTTTTATTTCGTTGAAGTGAAAAAATTTCGGCGCGTTCTTGCCGCTGTGCAGATAAATTCCGCGTGTGGAAATAATCGCGCCGTCCTCCGCGCCGCCGAAACTCGTTGCGTCCACGCAAATCAGCGGGAATTCGTTTTCCTGAAGCGGTGCGTAAGTTGCAATCGCCGTGTTGAATTTTTTTTCGCCTTTGTCCGAAGTGCCGCCGCTTGAGTAAACGTGACTTTTGAATTTGAATTCGGGCGTGAGCGTCACAGCTTGAATCTTGACGAGAATTTCTTCCCTGAGCTGTTCGAGTGCGCGGGGATTGGGCAAATCTTTATACGTGCCGGCTTTAAAAAGTTTCGTGAACAAATTTTTATACGCCGCCAAATTTTTATCTGTGCCGACGTGCGAAGTGACCGCCGTGTAAATTGATTCTTCGTAGGGCGCATCTTGCAGAGCTTGAACGCAAACCGCTCGCGGCGAAGAATTTGTTCGATTCACGGACAAGACCGCAAGTTCCTTCACGGCTTGATTGAGTTTGTGGTGCGTGTAAAATTCTTTTTGTCGGTAACCGTGCGCATGAAAATATCCCAGCCACAGATTTTGCAAATCCATGAGCGCCGCAGCCGTGAGTTTGTCGGAAATTTCGCCGTGGCGGGAAGCGTGCGCGAAATCATCCATGCGTTCAATCACCGCTTGACAAACTTTTTGACAGACCGAGCCCGTCACGCCGAAAACCGAATCAAGATACTCCTTGCCGTTCAACGACACGCCTTCAAGTTGCAACGTGTACAAAAGATGTTGCGTGACGTTCAAAATCAGCGCGCCGGTGATTTGCGGAATTTTTTGCGTCATCTCCGCCACACAACGACATTTGTCACATTCGCTTTTTAAAAATTTGTCGGCATTGTTCAGCGAACTTCTGACAAGATATTTTCCGCGTGCCTCGCAAATGTTGGCGTCGGAAATTTCAAAGCTCATGTTGTAAAGATAAACTTTCATAACGTCCCTCGCCCGAAAAAATTTTTTTCTAAATCAAGTTCATTGTACAGAAAAAAATTTCGTCCGCTAAGTACCGCGCAGGTACCCTCGGCGAAAAAAATTTTAGGGCGCGCACTTCACGAAAAAAGTTCATGAACTCGCCCCCGTTGTATACAGAATTTTTCGCAATGCAAATTCAAAACCGTTTGCAATGCCGCTTGCCCTGTGTTAAACTTTTTTGCCAGTATAACAAAAATATTTCAGATGCAGTAGGTGAAGACTTTGAAAGGGAAATTGATACTCGAAGACGGCACGACTTTTCGCGGACAACTTTTCGGCGGCTCAAACGCGACTGCCGAAGGCGAAGTCGTCTTTAACACGGGCATGACGGGCTATCAGGAAATTTTGACAGACCCGTCATATTGCCGCCAAATCGTCACGCTGACTTATCCGCTCATCGGAAATTACGGCACGGCGAAAATTTTCAACCAGAGCCGCAGAAGTTTCGTCGGCGGGCTGGTTATCGGCGAATTGTGCGACAAGCCGTCGAGTTCGTCGATGGAAAAAACTTTGCCCGAATATCTCACGTCGGAAAAAATTCCCTGCCTGTACGACGTGGACACTCGCGCCTTGACGAAAAAAATTCGTTCGGCGGGCACCATGAAAGGCGTCATTGTCAGCGAATACACTTCCCAAGCGACGATTAACGACATGATGAAATTGCCGATTCGCAAAAACGTCGTCGAGCAAGTCACCGCGCCCGTTGCTTACACGTTGGACGCCCGCGAAGGTGCGTTAAACGTCGTGACGATGGATTTCGGCATCAAGAAAAATATTTTGGACGCAATGCGCAAACTCAACTGCCGCGTGACGGTCGTGCCCGCGAAAACCACGGCGGAAGAAATTCTCGCGCTCAATCCCGACGGAATTTTTCTGTCGAACGGTCCCGGCGACCCCAAAGACGTTCCCGAAGTCATCAGCGAAGTCAAAAAACTTATCGGCACGCGTCCCATCTTCGGCATCTGTTTGGGACATCAAATTTTGGCGTTGGCAATGGGCGCGAACACCTACAAGCTCAAATTCGGGCATCGCGGTTGCAATCAGCCCGTGAAAGATTTACGAACGGGAAAAGTTTACATTACGTCGCAGAATCACGGCTACGCTGTCGAAGAAAAATCTTTGCAAGGTTTGCCGCTCAAAGTCACGCACGTTTCATTGAACGACGGAACAGTCGAGGGCGTGCGACATAACGAATTGCCGATAACTTCCGTGCAATATCACCCCGAAGCCGCGCCGGGCCCGAATGACAGCGTCAGATTGTTCGACGAATTCATTGACCAGATGAAAGAAGCGAAGTCATGAAAAAATTTTTTGTCGTTGCGATTTTGGCGACGTGTCTTTTCACCGCAACTGCTTTCGCGGAGGACGTTTGGGTTTTGACAACTTCCAAAGGCGCGGACAAATTCGAGTGGTACATTCAATCGGAAAACATCACTGAGGATTTCGACAACAAAACTTTTGAAGTCTCTTTAAAGCTTGTCATGAACGGCAAACTCAGTGACACTCATCGGCAGACGTTTTCTTTCGTCGATAACGTTTGGTACGTCAAGCAGTCGAATTCCGGACAGACGCCGCAAGTGGTGAACAGTCGCGAAATTTATCAAAAAATGTTTGACGCCTGCAAGCCGTATTGCAAATTGGCGCAGGACTATCCGCGATAACGCAATTTTGATTTCGGCTTCACGAATAAATTCCACATTCCAAATTCCCAATTCCAAATTGATTTTAGGGAGGCATGACACTTGCCTAAGAAAAAAAATCTCAACAAAATAATCGTCATCGGTTCGGGGCCGATAGTCATCG
>CAMUZL010000009.1 GCA_947165185.1 uncultured Selenomonadales bacterium | reverse complement strand
CGGTCAAAAAAATTCCCTTGCGTAAAATCAGCGCGGAGCTGACGTTACAGTTTGGAAATTTTCAAACGGTCAAAAAAAAAATCCCGCCGAAGTTTTTCGACGGGGTAATTTTTTTTCGGTAATTGTTCGGGATTGAATTCCGTCCCAACTTTTCAACGATTAGGTTTTGACAAGTTTCGTGCCGCTGATTTTGTAAGTGTCGTCGTTTACGTTGAAAGTTGTCGCGGTGAAATTTTTGAGCGTGATGGCGTTGGCCGTGGAGCCGACTTTGAAATAAACTTCCTTCTTGCTCTTGTTGTAGGTTCCCGTAAATGTTCCGGTAATTTCCAAAAGATCATCGTCCTCGAAACCGACGATAACATCTTTGCCGTCGCCGCTTGAGTAAATGAAAGTATCGTCGCCGCCGCCGCCCCAAAGTGAATCATTGCCTTTACCGCCGGTGAGAGTGTCGTCTTCGTCCGTGCCAGTGATTTTGTTCGCCAATTTGTTGCCGACAATTTCAAGACCGCTCGGAGCTTGTGACGCGTCAATAATTTTAATCTTCGCGCCATAGTCTGCAACGTCGAAAGAATCGCCGTCGTAACCGCCAAGAATGCTAACCGCCGTCTTCGCCGAATTGAGGCTGACGGGTTCTTCGTCGGTCTCGCCGGGATAAGTGAACTCGTCGCCGTCTTCGTTAATCAGCGTGATAATTTGGTCTGCGCCGCCTTTGACGGAAATTTTTCCTTTGCCGACGGTGAAGACAACCGTTGTGCCTTTGACTTCGGTTTTGCTTATCGAGCCGGACGCGATTTGAATTTTGTCTTCGTCGTCTTCGCTGTAGTCGGTGATAATGTCGTTGCCGTCGCCGTTTGAGTAGACGAAAATGTCTGCGCCGTCGCCGCCCGACAAAGTGTCGTTGCCCTTGCCGCCTTCGATTGTGTCGTCGTCAACGGTGCCGGTGATTTTATTCGCCAGTTTGTTGCCGAAAATTTCAAGCGCGTTGGGAGCTTCCGAGGCGTCAATAATTTTAATCTTCGCGCCGTAATCTGCCGCGTCGAAAGAATCTTCGTCGTAACCTTCAAGAATGTTAATCGCCGTCTTCGCCGCGTTGAGGCTGACGGGTTCATCGGTCTCACTCGGATAAGTGGACTCTACGCCTTTTGAATCAATCAGCGTGATGATTTGATCTTTGCCGCCTTTGACGGAAATTTTTCCTTTGCCGACGGTGAAAATAACGGTCGAGCCTTTTTCTTCGACTTTGCTTATCGAGCCGGAAGCGATTCGGATTTTGTCGTCTTCGCTGTAGTCGGTGATAAGGTCGTTGCCGTCGCCGTTGTTGTAAAGGAAAATGTCCGCGCCGTCGCCGCCCGTCAAAGTGTCGTTGCCTTTGCCGCCGATGATTGTGTCGTCGTTGTCCGAGCCGATGATTTTGTTCGCCTTAGTGTTCGCGGTGATGCTGAGATCTTGCGAGACTTCAGACGCGTCGATAATTTTAATCTTCTTGCCGTAGTCGTCCGCCTTGAAAGTATCTTCGTCGTAATCCTCGGTGATTTTTGCCTTCTTGCCATCCGCGCTGAGGCTGACTTTACCGCCTCCGGAAATGCCAAAAATTTCGCCCAAAGTCGCGGTTTTGTTGTAGGATTCGTATTTGAGCGCGGCAAGTTGCCCAATGTCGTCGATGCCTTGGAAAGTTATATTCAAGAGACCGTAATCATCTTGCAAGACGATATCGCCGTCACTGTTTTTTGACCACTCCAATTCGCTGCCGTCGGACTTGTAATGCGTGTTTCTGATAACGTCGTTCGTTGCGTCGATGTCCGTTATTGTAACCACATTCCGATAGTTACGACGCTTTTCAATGTAATCATCTTCCGGGTCGAAATTATAGAGATTTTTGCCCGTGCCGCCGCTGATTATCACATTGGAACTGCTGTTGACGAAGTTGAACGTATCGTCGCCGTCGCCGCCGTCCAACGTTACGTTTGAAATTGAGTAGCCTTGGAGATGGAAACTGTCGTTGCCTGCACCGCCATCGGCATAGGTTCGATCTGCGCCGATATAAACGCGGTCGTCGCCTTTACCGCCGTAAATTGAGCAATCGGACGAGCTGACTTCGACAACGTCGTTGCCCGCTTCGCCGTAAACAACATCGTGATTGCTTTGATTGCCGTTGCCTGCCAAAAGAATGTAGTCATTGCTTGCACCGGCTTTTATCGTGTCGTGGTGTCCGTAAACGTAATAGTAATCAGTCAAGCCCGTCAACGTAAAGGATTTGTAATTCTTGCTGATACTCTTAACATCGTCTCTGCGGACTATCCAGCTCAAACTGTAGGTTTGCATATAAATTCCCCCCTCAAATTAAAACGCGAAAAAATCTTTTCTGCATGATACAAAATTTGAAAGACAGGCGCAAGAGTTTACAGAAAAATTTTTATCGGAAAAAAACCCTCGCTCGCTTATTATCGCCGCGTAAAAAAAATCCCCGCCGAGTTTTTCGACGGGGAAAATTTTTTTCGGTAATTGTTCGGGATTGAATTCCGTAGCAATTTTTCAACGATTAGGTTTTGACAAGTTTGGTGCCGCTGATGCCGTAACTGTCGCCGTTTATGTTGAAAGTTGTTGCCGTGAAATCTTTGATGGTAATCGCGCTTGCAGTGGAGCCGACTTTGATTGAAATTGTATTTTTGCTCTTGTTGTAGGTTCCCGTGAACGTTTCGGAAATTTGGAGCAGGTCGCCCGTCTCGAAGCCGGAGATAACATCTTTGCCCGCGCCGTAAATGAACACGTCGTCACCGTCGCCGCCAAAGAGTGTGTCGTTGCCGGCGCCGCCCCACAAGCTGTCGTTGCCCGAGCCGCCGCTCAAATAATCGTTGCCCGCGTCGCCGTAGAGAACGTCATTGCCGGCTTGACCGTAGATTTTGTCGTTGCCGGTTTTACCGAGCAAAGTGTCGTTGCCCGCGCCGCCGTAAAGCGAATCGTTTTTGGTGCCGCCGACGATTGAATTTGCCAAATCGTTGCCCGTAATGTTAACTGCACTCTTCATTGTTGAGGCATCGGCGTTCGCGTAAGACGAATCCAAAGTCACTTTCGTTTTTGTAACTTTAAGCGTTTTGCCGCCGACAAGCGTATCGTCACCGCCGACAACGGTGGTGTACGCCTTGCCGGATTTGTCAATCATGCTGAGCGTTTTGCCTTTGGCGTCTTTGACCGTGAGGGTACCGTCGCCGATTGTGAAGACGACATCCGAGCCGCTGACGGTCGATTTGGAAACGGCCGCGCCGATGGAAATTTTGTCGCCCGCCGCGAAGTCGGCAATAACGTCTTTGCCCGCGCCGTAGACAAACAGATCGTTGCCGGCGTCGCCAAAGAGCGTGTCGTCGCCCGCGCCGCCCCACAAGCTGTCGTTGCCTGCGTCGCCGTGGAGAACGTCGTTGCCGGCTTGACCGTAGATTTTGTCGTTGCCGGTTTTGCCGAGCAAAGTGTCGTTGCCGTCGCCGCCGTAAAGCGAATCGTTTTTGGTGCCGCCGACGATTGAATTTGCTGCGTCGTTGCCGGTGATTTTAACGGCTTTCTTCATGCTTGAGGCATCGGCGTTCGCGTAAGACGAATCCAAAGTTACGGGCGTTTTTGTAACTTTAAGCGTTTTGCCCGGCGAAGGTGTGGGGTCGTCGCCACCGCTATTGACGTAAACTTTGGTAGTCTCTTTGCCGTCGCCGTCAATGACGGTGATTTTCTGATCCTTGCCGCCTTTGATTGTGACTGTGTCGGAAAGTCCCATTTGCAAAACGACATCGGAGCCTTTGATGCTTGAGGAAGTTATACCGCCGTCGATTAACTTGATTTTGTCCTGACCGGGCGTGTAGTCGGTGATAACGTCGTTGTCGGAGTTCGTGCCGAAAATAAAGACATCCTTGCCGTCGCCGCCGGTGAGCGTGTCGTTGCCGGTACCGCCGTTGATTGAATCGTCGCCCGCGTCGCCTTTGATAACGTCGTTGCCTGCCTCGCCGTAAAGAATATCTTTGCCCGCGCCGCCGCTCAAGGTGTCATTGCCGACGTTGGCAAAAATGCTGTCGTTGCCCGTACCTGCCGATATGGACAGAGGATTTTTGTTGCCGATTATCATTATGCCGGTGCCCGTTGCGGTTGCGTTGACGGTTTTCGCCGTGGAATACTTCGTGAGATCGAGTATATCGTCGTTAAAGTTCTTCGACAGAGTCAAAACGGCACCTTTCAAAGAAACAGCTGACGAAATGCTTGAGCTTGCCGTGTCGGAGGATTTATTTTGCGAGGCAGTCGCACTGCTCGACGTGCTCGAAGGATAGTGCAACGAGCCCTGTTTGGCAAGATAGCGCAGGAACATGTAACCGCCCGCGTAAGCATGGCTTATCCCCGTGCCGGTGTCAAACAGAGACAAAGAACCTGCCAAACTGTTGGCATTGCCTGCCAGAGACCGTATAACGCCGTCTCGTTGGTCATCAATGCCGTGTGTCAATTCGGACATGCCTTCTTTGATGAATTGCGGCAAGTTCCCTACGGAGTAAATGTTTGCGGACATAACGGCATGAGTGAATTCATGAGCCAAAGTCCTGTCAAGATATGTGGAGGTAGCGGAAGTTTTGCCGTCTGCGTTGCCGACAGTCACATCGTTGTAATACTTCATATTGACCGTCATTGCAAGTTGGCTGGCATTTCCTCTGGGATTCCAAGTCCAAGTCGTCGCCAAAGTGTTATTGTTATCGTTGACAAAACCGAAATACAATTTTTTGACTGTGGCGTTGGAAGCGGAGGTAAAGCTGTAGTTGTCGCCATATGACTGAGCGATCAGGTCGAGAGAATTTTCGGCCCACCAAGTTTCCAAGGCTTGCCAAATATATCTCTGCGCCGAATTGCTCAAATTGCCGTAACTTATTCCGTAAGGATTCATGTCTCTGTCAAAATCAGACAATACAACAGTCAAGCCGTTCGTCGTGAAAGAATTTCCGGTAAAGGAATCCAAACTGCCGCTTTCGGGGACAATGTCCGAAGCAGATTTTTGCGTTGCGGAACCGCCCGCATCATAGCCGGTTATTGCGCCCGTGTCAGTGTTTGTAAGATCGATGCCGCAATATTCGCTGAGGAATCCCGTTGCGTTGTTTGTCGTGCGGCAGTCGGCAACCATTTGATTGATGGCAGCATTGATGTTGGTGAAGTAGCCGCCCGAAGCGACGCTGGCTGCTTCGTTGAGAGCTGCAATGCCGACATTGCTTGTCGTATCGAGAGACTTCATAAACTTCTTGATAACGGCTTGCGGCGTGACGATTACCGTATCAGGATTGATGTTGAGTGTCTTGCCTTTCGCGCCGACAAGAGTCATATTGCCCGAATCCGCAACGTTGACGATAACATCGTTGTTGCTCGTCACGGTTGACCAGTTTCCGCCGCCCGTGATTGTGATTGTGTCTTTGGCACTGTAATTGTAAATTAAATCGTTGCCGTCGCCCTTTTTGTATTGGTACAAAATGCCGCCCAAGCTGTCGCCGTAGATGGTGTCGTTACCCTTGCCCGCGTTTATCGTGACATCTGTGGAATTCCAACTTTTCAAGCTGATAAGGTCGGTGCCGTCACCGCCGTTGATGCTTGCACGCGGATCCCAACTTTTGATTGTGTCGTTACCGTCGCCGCCGTCTATCGTGACATAGCCGTAGCCGCCGTTGACGGTGTAGTAAGAACTTGTGCTGTTGTAGATGTAGTCGTTGCCGCCGTTGCCGCGAATGGTTGCGCCACCCGCGTAGTTGTAAATACTTTCGGCGGAAGAGGAGCCGCTCACCAGACTGTTCTTATTGTAATTGGTGATAACGTTGGGAAGAATCGTCGGCGTCGAGGTCGGATAAATATTGAGCGTCTTACCCTTTGCGCCGACGAGAGTCATATTGCCCGAATCCGCAACGTTGACGATGACATCGTTGTTGCTCGTCACGGTTGACCAGTTTCCGCCGCCCGTGATTGTGATTGTGTCTTTGGCACTGTAATTGTAAATCAAATCGTTGCCGTCGCCTTTTTTGTACTGATACAAGACGCCGCTGATACTATCGCCGTAAATCGTATCGTTGCCCGTGCCGCCGTTGATTGTGACGTTGGTGAAGCCGCTGGGACGCAAGCTTATCACGTCGGCACCCGCGCCGCCGCTGAGACTTACATACGGGTCGTAACTCTTGATTGTGTCGTTGCCGTCGCCGCCGTCTATCGTGACATAGCCGTAGCCGCCGTTGACGGTGTAGTAAGAACTTGTGCTGTTGTAGATGTAATCGTTGCCGCCGTTGCCGCGAAGAGTTGCGCCGCCCGCGTAGTTGTCAATCGTATCGGCGGAAGAGGAGCCGCTCACCAGACTGTTCTTGTTGTAGTTGTAGATGACGGAACTTAAAATCGTTGGAGTGCCGCCGCTGATGTTAATCGTCTTGCCGCTTGCGCCGCTGAGCGTAACGGCTCCGACAGTGCCGCTTGAGTTGACGATGCCCAACAAAACATTACCGTTGACGGTTGAGCGCGTGTAGTAAACGCCGCTGCCGAAATTCAAAGTGTCGGTTGAACGCCAATTGACGATTGAGTCATAACCGTCACCGACGCCGTACTGATAGACAATGCCGTCGTTGTAAGTCGAAGTGCTTCCGTAAAGTGTGTCGTTGCCCGTGCCGCCTTTGACCGTGACGCGCCACTGACTTCCCGAAAGACTGATTTTGTCGTTGCCCGCGCCGCCGTTAATCGAAATGTCCCAACCAATACTATTTGTGATGGTATCGTCGCCGTCGCCCGCGTCAATCGTGACGGAATCCCAAGCACCGTTATAGATGCTGTCGTTGCCGCCGTAAGCAATGACGGAGGAATTGGAGGCTTTTACTCTGAGATTATCCTTGCCGCTTGTGCCGTAGACATTGTTGGACAAAATCGTTTGAGTGCCGCCGCTGATGTTAATCGTCTTGCCGCTTGCGCCGCTGAGCGTAACGGCTCCGACAGTGCCGCTTGAGTTGACGATGCCCAACAAAACATTACCGTTGACGGTTGAGCGCGTGTAGTAAACGCCGCTGCCGAAATTCAAAGTGTCGGTTGAACGCCAATTGACGATTGAGTCATAACCGTCACCGACGCCGTACTGATAGACAATGCCGTCGTTGTAAGTCGAAGTGCTTCCGTAAAGTGTGTCGTTGCCCGTGCCGCCTTTGACCGTGACGCGCCACTGACTTCCCGAAAGACTGATTTTGTCGTTGCCCGCGCCGCCGTTAATCGAAATGTCCCAACCAATACTATTTGTGATGGTATCGTCGCCGTCGCCCGCGTCAATCGTGACGGAATCCCAAGCACCGTTATAGATGCTGTCGTTGCCGCCGTAAGCAATGACGGAGGAATTGGAGGCTTTTACTCTGAGATTATCCTTGCCGCTTGTGCCGTAGACATTGTTGGACAAAATCGTTTGAGTGCCGCCGCTGATGTTAATCGTCTTGCCGCTTGCGCCGCTGAGCGTAACGGCTCCGACAGTGCCGCTACTGTTGACAATACCCAGCAAAACATTACTGCCGACGGTTGAGCGCGTGTAGTAAACGCCGCTGCCGAAATTCACAGTGTCTTTGGCGTTCCAGTTCGTGATTACGTCGTAGCCGTCGCCGTAGAAGTATTGGTACACGTTGCCGACAGTGGCGTTGGGATTGCCGTAAATCGTGTCGTTGCCCGTGCCGCCGACTATTGTGTTGTAGCCGTTGTACGCTTCGTTGCTTGTCGTGCCGAGACTGATTCTGTCGTTGCCTGTGCCGCCGTATATCCAATCACTCCACGCTCTGTACGGCACAACAATCGTATCGTCACCGGTTCCGCCGTCGATTGTGCTGAAGAATGCCGAGTAGTTGCTTATCGAGTCGTCGCCCGTGCCGCCCGAAACGTAAACATAGTTGACGGCACTGTTGTAAATTTTGTCGTTGCCTTCACCGCTGTAGATTGTGGTCCAACTACCATAGTTGGCAATGGAATCGTTGCCCGTGCCCGCGTAAATCTGAACTCCGGTGTAGCTGTTGTAAATGGAGTCGTTGCCGCCATACGCGAAGACGTAAGAGTAATTTGAATCCGCGTACAACGTCTCGTTGCCCTCGGTGCCGTAGACCGTGAAACGTTGAAGATCAAAACTTGGTCCGTCCATGTTAACCGCCTCCCTTCAATAATCACAAAAAACAAAATCCATGGTTGCATTGTACAATATCTTCAATGAATGTTGCAAGTGATTTTTTTATCTTCGCAAAAAAAAGTTACAGACGGTTGTCGATAAATTTTGGGCAACGACTGAAAATATTTTTCGCGGCAGGAACTTTACAAACTCAACCAGAATTAACCAAAAAACTTTTTCGGGAGGGCAACATGATGTTGCATCCAATCGGAGCGATTTGCGACGTGCCGAAAATTTTTCGCTGGCTCGCTCCACTTAAACGCTTAACTTTTGGGAGGTTATAAATTTTGGTTCACATTGTAATTGACTTGGAGATGAATCCCGTCAGCAAAACTTTCAAGGACATTCGGCGACGCACAACCGACGAAGTCATAGAAATCGGCGCGGTCAAGCTCGACGAAAATTTTCAAATGGTCGACGAGTTTCAATGCTACGTCCGCCCCGAATACGGCGAGATAACCAAACACATCACGAAGCTGACGGGCATAACGCAGGAAACCGTTGCCGACAAGCCGCTTTTTGCCGAGTCGTTTCAAAATTTCATGGATTGGATTGGCACGTGGGATATGACGCTGTATTCGTGGAGCAACTCCGACATAAAACAGCTCAAAGTCGAGTGCGCGTTCAAAATCCCCGGCTACGACATTGCGAAACTTGAAAAACGTTGGCGCGATTTGCAAAAGGCGTTCGACGACAGAATCGGCTTGCATTCCAGTTTGGCACTCAAGCACGCAATCGGCGCGATGAATCGGGATTTCGAGGGCACGCAACATACCGCCCTTGCCGACGCGGCGAACACTGCGGCAATTCTGGCGCTGCTCCAAGACGACGAAGAATTTTTCCGCGTAATGCAACCCGTGATTGATTTGCTCAAGCCGAAAACACTTTCGCAGTCAATCGGCGACAAGTACCCCGAATTGATGAATCTGACATTCGATTGAGGTGCCGTCATGAAGAAATTTGGAATTCTCGGCCCGAAAGGCACGCATTCGGAAGAAGCCGCGCTTTGGCTGAAAAAATTTCTGCACGAAGATTTTCGGCTTGAAATCTGCGCGGACATTTTCGACGTGTTGACCGCCGTCGCCGAAAAAAATTTGGACGCGGGACTTGTACCCGTCGAAAATTCGTTGGAAGGTTCAATCAACGTCACACTCGACATTTTGGCGCGTTCGGATACGTTGACGGTTGCCCGCGAACTTGTTTGGCCGGTGAAAAATTTTTTGCTGACGAAACCGACAGTTGAAGTTGACGCCGTCCGAAAAATTTTCTCGCACGCTCAACCGCTGGCGCAATGCCGAAATTTTTTGCGGAAAAATTTCCCCGACGCAGAAATTGTCGCCACAACTTCCACCGCCCGCGCCGCAGAACTCGTCGCCGAATCGCAAACCGAAGAAAATTTCGCCGCAATCGGTACCGAACGCGCTGCGAAACTCAACGGGCTTGTCGTTGCCGCAAAAAAAATTCAGGACAATCCGAACAACTTCACGCGATTTTTTGAAGTCCGCCACCGCCCGCGTGATGCCGCGCCGATTGAAACTTTCGACGGCGATAAAGTTTTGCTCATCTGCCAAATCGACGGTTCCCGCGCAGGTTCGCTCTGTGACGTGCTTGCCGAATTCGCCCGCCGCAACGTGAACATGACGCGAATCGAATCACGTCCCGCCCGCACGATTTTGGGCGCGTATATTTTTTTCTTTGAGCTTGACACTGACGCCGGTGACGAAAAACTTCGCGACGCAATCCGCGCAGTTTACGACAAAAGCATTTGGCTGAAAAATTTGGGCGTCTTCCCCGTCATAAATGCGTAAAAAAAATTTCCCCGTCACACGGCGGGGATTTTTTTATTGCGGTAACGTGACGGCGAATTTTATTTCGTCGTCGCGACAAAAATTATTTCGTCAACGCGATAAAAGTTTCTTCCAAAGATTTTCCGGCGCAAAGATTTTTCACCGTGTCAAGCGCGACCAACTTGCCGCGATTTAAAATTGCCGCTCTGTCGCACAAAAATTCCGCCTCCTCGATATAATGCGTCGTCAACACAATTGTTATTCCGCGTGACTTTAAATCGGCTATCAGTTCCCAAATTTTTCGGCGAACTTGCGGGTCAAGCGCAACCGTCGGCTCGTCCATGAATAAAATTTTTGGCCGATGAATCAGCGCACGCACGATTAACAATCGCCGCTTCATGCCGCCCGAAAGTTCCTGTACGAAAGATTTACGGACTTTTTCCAGCTCGACGAATTTCAACAGCTCGTCAATGCGTTCGCGCCGTTCAATTTTCGGCAGATGATGTAATCGGGCGTGCAGTTCCAAATTTTCTTCGACAGTTAAATCGCGGTCAAAGTTCAAATGTTGCGGCACCAATCCGATTAAACTTTTTACAAAAATTTCGTTGCCGTCGACGCGTTGTCCCTCGAAAAAAATTTCGCCCGCCGTCGGTTTAAGTTGCAACGTCAGCATTTTAATCGTCGTGGTTTTGCCCGCGCCGTTTTTGCCGAGTAGCCCGAAAACTTCCCCGCGAAAAATTTTCAAGCTGAGATTGCCAACTGCCCGCGTTTCGCCGAAAAATTTTTTCACATTATGAAGTTCAATCACGTTTGTCGCCTCCCAAAAGTTTTCGTTGCAAGGTAAATCTGCGCAGTGTACAATATAAATCGCAGTTATGGTGACGTATTACGCATTTGCCACCCGAAAGGAAGTGATTTATTTGGAGCTGAGACAACTTGAATATTTTCAGATGGCAAGCCGCCTGAAAAATATCACCCGCGCCGCGCAACGTCTTCGAGTTTCGCAACCGAACATAACCGTCGCGATAAAAAAACTTGAGGCGGAACTCGGCGTGCAACTTTTCGACCGCAGTCAAAAACAGCTGAGCTTGACGCCCGAAGGCAAGGTTTTTCTGAAACGAATCGAAATCGCCCTGCGCAACATTGAAGACGCCGTCCTCGAAGTCAACGACTATAAACAGTTGCAAAAAGGCACGATAAAAATCGGAATCCCGCCGATGATGGGCGCGTATCTGTTCCCGAAAGTTTTTTCCGGCTTCCGGCGCGCTCATCCGCATTTGGATGTTTTGCTTTACGAGGAAGGCTCGCTGTCAATCCGCGAAAAACTCGAAAGCGACGAACTCGACTTCGGAATTATAATCGTGCCGGAAATCGTGCCGAATCTCAACGTGCTGAAGATGAGCCGTAATCAACTGATGGTTTGCGTAGCGCAGACCAGCCCGCTCGCCGACAAAGAAAAAATCACCGCGAGAGAAATTGCCGCGTCGGATTTAATCATGCTCAAAGAGGGCGCGTACCTGCGCGAAGTCGTTCAAAACAAATTGGCGGCATTGAAAATTTCTCCGCGCACGGTGCTTGAATCCAGCCAAATCGTCACGATTAAAGGCCTCGTCGCGCACAATGTCGGCGTTGCGTTCCTGCTCGACTTCATCTGCGAAAATTCGCCCGACATAAAGACAATTCCTTTTTGCGAACCGATTTTCGTTGACATCGGGCTTGCGTGGAAAAAAGAACGTTACGTCT
This sequence comes from uncultured Selenomonadales bacterium, assembly GCA_947165185.1. GTDB lineage: Bacteria > Bacillota > Negativicutes > Selenomonadales > Selenomonadaceae > Quinella. The sequence continues at coordinate 13,032 of CAMUZL010000009.1, read as the reverse complement.
CGAAGGCCGCGCAGGCATTTATAGATTTTTGCAAAGATCCGCTGTGAAAAATTTTTGAACGAAAAAGCCCGACTCCGTTTGGAATCGGGCTTTTGTTTTTGCAGCGGGAAATTATTTTGAGTCTTCAATCAGTTCGCCGAGAATTCGTTTTTTGGTCTTTTCAAGAATGTCGCCGTAAACTTTCAAGTTGTCGGTGAACTTGTCGGCTTCGGCTTGAAATTTCGCTTTGGTATCGTCAGGCAAATTTTTGCTGAGCGTTTCCGAGCGCAGTACGCCTTTCGCGAAAATCGAACGACCGAGCTGAATGAAAGCTTTTTGGACCTCGGGATCTTGATTCGCTTTTTGCGCAAGCTCAATTTCCGCTTTTTCTTCGGGCTTGCTTTCTTTCAAAATCGTGGCCATCAATTCCGAGCCGTGTTCCAAGACGAATTGATTTTGTGCTGCCTCGTCAAGCTGAATATATTGGCGAAGTTGCGGCTCTTTTTCTTTGACGATTTCATCAAGTGTCGAATCGACCGCGAAATAAGTAATCGCGGCAATTCCGACGCCCGCAATGAGACCGAGAACCAAAAGACCGATTAAAATTTTCTTGAACATGTCGATAAACCTCCGAAAATTTTTCTGCAACTTATACGTTCGCCGAATGATTTTGTTACAAATTCAATTCCCGCAACTTGTAGCCGCCTGTGCCGTCAAGATTTAATTCCGTGTCGTGCAGGCTGAACAGCGTCGACCTGTGCCCAACGCTGACGACCGTCAATTTCGGCAGTTCTTCGCGCAGAAGTTTGTACATTTCAATTTCACGCGGCTCGTCGAGTGCCGAAGTCGCTTCGTCCAGGAAAATGTAATCGGGCGCGCTCAACAAAACTCGTGCGAACGCAAGACGCTGTTGTTCGCCCAGCGACAAAATTCGGCTCCAATCGTCCGCCTCGTCGAGTTTGTCGACAAGCGCGGGCAAGTCAACCAGTTGCAAAATTTTTTTCAACTTGTCGTCGGGCGGCGAATCTTTTTCGGCTGACGGGTAAATCAGCGCACGGCGAAGAGTTCCCAACGGCAAATAAGGTTTTTGCGGCAGGAACATCACGCGGGCACTTTGCGGCAGGGAAATTTCGCCGGAAGCGTGCGCCCACAATCCCGCCAAAGTTCTGAGCAACGTCGACTTTCCGCAACCGGATGCGCCCGTCACCAGCAAAGATTTTGCGTTTTGAAGTTCGAGCGAAAGTTTTTTCAACAGTTCGCGTCCCGTCGGCAAGGAAACATTCAGCGCGGAAATTTTCAATTCGGGAGCGGTTGCGTGCGTGACTTTGCTTTGAACTTTTTTCGCCTCGTCCATGTGTTCGGTGAAGCCGTAAAGACGATTGACGACCGCAGCCAAAGAAGCCAACGTGTCGTAAGAATCGACGAAGAAACTTAACGCGTCTTGAACTCGCCCGAACGCCGACGAAATTTGCATTAATCCGCCGAGCTGAATTTCTTTGGCAAAATATCTGGGGTACGCCATGATATACGGCACGAGTACCGCCAGTTGCGCATAGCCGTTGACGTAAAAATTCAAGTGCTTGGTCTTGCGCATGAGTTGCCAATAATTTTTAATGACGCTGCTGAACTTCAAATCAAAGACTTCGCGTTCAGCCGGTTCCCCGCGATAAAAAGCAATGCTTTCGGAATTTTCGCGGACGCGCATCATGCTGAAACGAAAATCAGCCTCGAATTTCTGTTGATCGAAATTCAGCCCGATTAATTTGCGTCCGACTTTGTGCGCGATAACCGTTCCGATTCCGGAGTAAATCAGCGAAAACCAGAACATGTAGCCCGCAATGACGATTTCGACGCCGCCGACCGTGAACGAAAATGAGCCGCTCAAATTCCACAGCACCACGCCGAACGCCGCCAACGTCGTCAACTGTTTTAAAAATCCGATGAGCAACGTGAGCGACAAGGTGACGAATTGCCCGATGTCTTCGGAAATACGCTGATCGGGGTTGTCCGTCGCGTCCTGCAGGCGATAATAAGTTTGTCCGTCCATCCACGCCCGCAAATAATTGTTCGTCATCCACGTGCGCCATTTAATCTGCAACATTTGCCGCAGGTAAACCGCGTAAACCGCAATGATTATGTAAATGAAGGCCAGCGCACTGAATCGCCCGATTAGCGGCCAAAAACTTTCTTCCTCGTAATTTTGCAACGCGTCCCAAAAAATTTGGTACCACTCGTTCAGTTGGACGAGCAGATAAACCATTGCGAAATTCATCGCGATAACAATCGCCAACAGTCCGCGTGCTTTCCATTTTTCTTCACTCGACCAATAACCTTTGAACAGCGACCAACAGCCGCGAAATAATTTTTTCGTTTCCAAATGCAAAACCTCCCGCGCAAGTATAATCGTCGCCGGAATTTTTCGCAAGCCTGTAAAAAAAATGAACGCCGCTTGAATTAGGACAGCGTATGATTTATAATCCGTTTGCTTGATGCCTTAGCGGCGATGGCGGTTTTAATCCAAAAAAAAGCCCCCTGAAAGGGGGTGAAGCGGATGTTCACGATTATCTTTCGAATCATCGTCATAACCCTGATAATCCTCTGGATATTCACAGGAACGGCCGCCTAAGCTTCCCGGCGAATAGCGGCTTACCTTTTGTGGTTCACTTACAGACGAGGGGCTGAACCGCCTTCAAGCACTTCGCCTCGCACGGACGCGGGGCATTTTTGTTTGTGCCGAAATTATAAACTGCGCGGAAAATTTTTGCAAGCCTCTGTTACTGTTTTTGAGTTGACAATTATTCACGCGGCATTGAAAGTTTCAACGCTTCGCGCAGATTGTCCACGGGAATTAAATTTGCTTTGGCGGGTGACTTCGTAAGTTCCGCAAAATTTTTTTTCGGCAAGATGATATTCGTAAATCCCATGCGAACAGATTCGTCGACGCGCTGTCGGGCTTTACTCACGGCGCGAATTTCACCGCTCAAACCGACTTCGCCGAAAATCACGCATTGCGGCAAAAGTTTTCTGTTCGCGAAACTCGACGCCAACGCCACGGCAAGCGGTAAATCCGTCGCAGGCTCGTCGATTTTTATTCCGCCCGCAGTTTTGACATAAACGTCGCACTTCCCGATACTCAACCGCAGTCGCTTTTCCAGAACGGCCAAAAGCAACTGAATTCGTTTGATGTCCACGGCGTCGGAAGTTCTGCGCGGCGGCATGAACGGCGTCGGCGCAACCAAAGCTTGAACTTCAACCAACAGCGGGCGCGTGCCTTCGACCGTCGGGACAATCACGCTGCCGATGTCGTCGGCTCGTTCCGGCAGAAATAATTTCGACGCGTCGGGCACGTCCTCAAGTCCCGTGTCGCGCATCTCGAACAAGCCGATTTCACTTGTCGCCCCGAAACGATTTTTTATCGCTCGCAAAACTCGGAAGTCGGCATTTCGTTCGCCCTCGAAAAATAAAACCGTGTCGACGATGTGTTCCAAAACTCTCGGCCCGGCTAAAGTTCCGTCTTTGGTGACGTGCCCGATTATGAACGTCGTCACGCCCAAACTTTTCGACAAGCGCATTAATCCCGCCGAACATTCGCGAACTTGCGACACACTGCCCGGCGCACTTTCGATTTCCGAACGGTAAATTGTTTGAATCGAATCGACAATCAAAAGTTCAGGCGACAATTTTTCGACGTGGTGAGTTATACGCTCAAAATTATTTTCCGCGCAGATGTAAAGTTCGTCAGCCAACGCGTTCAATCTTTCGGCGCGCATTCGGATTTGTCGCGAACTTTCTTCGCCCGTCACGTACAAAACTTTTTTGCCGCCGCGTGCCACGTTCGCGCAAACCGCTAAAGTCAAACTCGACTTGCCGACGCCCGGATCGCCCGCAATTAAAATTATCGAACCCGGAATCAATCCGCCGCCCAAAACGCGGTCAAGTTCACCGGAACCCGTCAAAAAGCGCGGAAGTTCTTCCATGTCAACTTCGGCAATTCTGCGCGGCATCTCGAAAGCACTCGTCAACGCGTGAGGATTGTCCGACACTTCGGCAACTTCTTCCTCGACAAGCGTGTTCCACTTTCCGCACGCGGGACATTTGCCGAGCCATTTGACAGACTCCGCGCCGCATTCCTGACAAACGTATTTTTTATTGCGTTTCGCCATTAGTCAACCTCCGTTCAACGCGTCAATTTCTTTTTGCAACGCGGCAAATTTTTCACCTGTCGCGAAAAATTTTTCGGACTTCTGAGCGACGGGACTTTGGCTCATTTCGTCAAGCACGCGTTGAAGTTTTTCCGCACGTTGAGATAAAAATTTTTTCAACAGCGGCAGTTATTTTTTTGAGTCGTGCCATTCGTCAACCTCTGTTCAACGCGTCAATTTGTTTTTGCAACGCGGCAAGTTTTTGTTGTGTCGCGGAAAATTTTTCGGACGTTCGGGCGACGGGACTTTTTTTCATTTCGTCAAGCACGCGTTGAAGTTTTTCCGCACGTTGAGATAAAAATTTTTTCAACAGCGGCAGTTATTTTTTTGAGTCGTGCCATTCGTCAACCTCTGTTCAACGCGTCAATTTGTTTTTGCAACGCGGCAAGTTTTTGTTGTGTCGCGGAAAATTTTTCGGACGTTCGGGCGACGGGACTTTTTTTCATTTCGTCAAGCACGCGTTGAAGTTTTTCCGCACGTTGAGATAAAAATTTTTTCAACAGCGGCGACGAATCACGTTTAAATTTTTTCGGCAGGGCTTCGGAAAGTTTCACCGCGCTGATTATTTCGTAAATGACGCCGGCAACTTCCGCTAAATCTTCGTCGTCGACAGCCCAATCGTTTTCGTTGAGCCACGTGCGAACTTTTTCCGACGCGTTCATCGGTTGCAAAATTAACTGCCGCGCCGCTTTGACGACTTCGGGCGATTCGTCCAAAATTTTCGTGATGAGTGCGCCGCCCATGCCCGCAATGCAAATCGTGTCCGCTTCGCCCGCCGACAAAATTTTCAGCCCGTCGCCGTGTCGTGTGTCGATAATTTTTTCAAGTCCCGCCGACGAAATATTTTTCCGTGCCGCCTCCAGTGGTTGCAAATTTTTTTCAGTCGCCGTCACGAAAGTTGCTCGTCCGCTTTTGACCAGCTCGATTGAAAGATAACCGTGGTCGGCTCCAACGTCCGCCACGCGACTGCCTTCGCGAACAAAATTTATCACTGCGTCGATTCGCGCATCTGTCATTTCTGTCACCTTTTGCAAACCAAAAACCGCCGACATTTCTGCCGACGGTTTTTTGAGTATCGAACATCATGTGCTTGCCGCACACGCTTTTTGACTTCAGACTGTGACGCCCTCCGCCGAAGGTCAAACTTACTGGAGCAAGCTCAGGACTGCACTCGCATTCTGGTTGGCCTGTGCCAACATCGATTGCGAAGCCTGCAACAGCACGTTGTTCTTCGTGTAGTTCGTCATTTCTTTCGCCATATCCGCGTCGCGAATCGTCGACTCTGCCGCTTGGACGTTCTCGCTCGAAGTCGTCAAGTTGCTGCTCGTGTATTCCAAACGTGCTTCAACCGCGCCGATTGTGGTCTGCTGGTCGAGAGCCTTCGAAATAGCGTTTTCAATCGCGTTGATAGCTGCATTCGCGTTGTTTTTCGTCGTAACGCTGATCTTGGAGCCGTTGCTGCCTTTCAGACCGAGAGCTTCCGAACGCATATCGCCCAATGCAACTTTAATTGCAACGTTCGCTTCTGCCCCAACGTGGAAGTTCAGCGAATTGTCGCCGCTCTTATTTTCACCGCGTTGATACTGCTTGAACTGGTCAAGTGCCGCGTTCGCTGCTTTTTTCACATTGCCCTGACCGTCAAGGATACTGATCGTGAAGCCGGAAACCTGCCCCGTCACGCCGGAGTAATTGCTCGAGTTTATGAGCGCGATACCGGCTTGCTTGTCCGGCGAATAAATCGGAAGCGCGAATTTGTCTTTTGCGAAGGTAGTGTCCTTCGCGACATTCGTGCTCACTGCGTTTGTGGCCAACTTAATGAGGTTCTCCAACGTTCTGGTACCTGCGCTGTCGCCGGTCACGGTTTGAGTCGTTCCGTCAACTACCCACGAAACTTGGTACTTATCTTCCGTGGTAATTTCAAGAGCATCGCCTGCACGGTTGGAAAGGACGCTCAGATCATCACCCGCCGTGTTGCTACTTGCCAAACTCTGGTTGAGCAAAACCGTCTTCGAAGACGACGTGACATTGTTTTTCGTGCCGTCGACGAGATATTTGCCGTTGAAGGTAACGAGCGCGTTGTCGTCGATTTGGTCGATGAACTGGTCGACTTCCTTCTGAATCGTCTTGCGATCTTCGTCGGTGTTGCTATCGTTCGCCGCGTTGATGGCTTTTTCTTTCAGAGCCTTCAGAATTTCAATCGTGTTGCTGACCGCGCCTTCAGCCGTTTTCATCAAGCTGGAGTCGTTCTGCGAGTTCTGATTCGCTTGGTCAAGCGAACGGATACGCACGCGCATACGTTCGGAAATCGCATAACCTGCCGCGTCGTCTTGCGCGCTGTTGATTTTCATGCCGCTCGAAACTTTCGTCAAGCTTTTCTGCAACGCACTGCTGTTGGCGTTCAACGTATTGAGCGTGCGCACTGCGGCCATGTTGTTCTTTACTACCATACCCATGGTTATTTCCTCCTTGATCTTCCTAGAAATATTTTCCGTATAATCGACGGTTTCCCTTCCGCCGTTAAACAAACGAGCTTATCTGCTGTCGCGACCGTCGTCGTGACTCGACAACCCGCACGCGTAACGAGTGCCGCAGATGTAACTCATTCATTCGCCTTTGAAAACTTTATCGGTAAACTCTCAGTGAAACTTAAGGGTTCCCGAAAAAATTTTTCTGTGATGAATTGTACCAAACAAAGATTTTCCCGTCAACAATTAATCGTGCCGCCCGAAAAAATTTTTTTGTCATTCGCCGCTTGTTGTTTTCGTCTTGTTGAAATCGCCGGCAGTGTATTCGCCCAAAGCTGCTCGCGTTTCGCCGTCAACCGTTTTAAAAGTGTAACTGGTCGCTGGTATATCTGTTGCTTTACCGTTGATGTAAGCTTGTCCCGTGGGCGGCTTGATGTTTTTAATGTCGTTGAGATAAGGTTCCAAATCGGTTTTCAAGTCAGTCGGATAGGTTCCATTTTCCATGTAGTAAATTGCAATGGCCGTGTCGATTGTAGACAGGTCGGATTGAATTTTCGCCGTGTTGGCAGAAGTCGTTATGGACGTGAAACGCGGCACCGCTATCGACGCCAAAATTCCGATGACCATGACCATTAAAATGACTTCGAGCGTTGCAAAGCCCCGTTGATTCATTGTCGTCACTCCCGAAAAGTTTTTTTGGATTATAAAATTTTTGTCGTCACGTCGCAACAAAAAAATTCGCAATGTGAGCTTTTAGCTTTGAGCTTTTAGGTTTTAGTTGTCAGGCAAAAATTTTCGGCAACGTTGTCGCAACAAAAAATTCCCGCAACCGCAGTCACGGGAAATTTTTTTATGAGTTCGTAGTAATTCATTCGTCGACGCGTTTGATGTCCGCGCCGAGGCTGACAAGTTTTTGAACGAGATTGTCATAGCCGCGGTCGATGTGGTGAATGTAACCGACTTGTGTTTCACCTTCGGCAACGAGAGCCGCCAGGACAATCGCCGCGCCCGCACGTAAATCGGTGGCTTTGACTTGACAGCCCGTCAATTTATTCTGTCCTTCGACGACGGAAGTTCGCCCGTCAATTTTAATTTTTGCGCCCATGCGTCGCAATTCGTCAACGTGCATGAAACGATTTTCAAAAACTGTTTCGGTGACCATGCTTGTGCCTTCGGAAATTGTGAGCATTGCCATAAATTGCGCCTGCATGTCGGTCGGAAATCCGGGATAAGGCAAAGTTTTTATGTCGACGGCACGCGGACGCCTGTCGCACACGACGCGAATTCCGTCAACGTCTTCAATGACCGTGACGCCGGCTTCTTTGAGTTTGGCGATAACGGGCTTGAGATGTTCGCTTATGGCGTTGGCAATGTACACGTCGCCTTGAGTCATTGCGGCGGCAATCATGTACGTGCCCGCTTCGATTCTGTCGGGAATAATCGTGTAGTCGCGGGCAATCAATTTCGGTGCGCCTTCGACTTTGATAACATTTGTGCCGGCTCCGCGAATTTTCGCGCCCATGATGTTCAGATAATTTGCCAGGTCGACAATTTCGGGTTCCTGCGCGGGATTTTCGATGACGGTTTGACCTTCGGCCATTGACGCCGCCATCAAAATATTTTCGGTCGCGCCGACTGACGGGAAGTCCAAATAAATTTGTGCGCCCTTCAAGCCGTCGGGGGCAACAGCTTCAATGTAACCGTGCCCGATTGAAATTTTCGCGCCGAGAGCTTCAAAACCTTTCAAGTGCAAATCAATGGGACGCGTACCGATTGCGCAACCGCCGGGCAAAGAAATTTTCGCTTGTCCGAGACGGGCAAGCAACGGCCCCATAATCAGAAACGAGGCACGCATTTTGCGAACGAGATCATAAGGCGCGGTTATATTTTCAATCGTCGAGGCGTCGACGAACAATCTGCAAGTTTCGGGTTCGTGACGAACTTTGACGCCGAGCGAGCGCAAAACGTTGCTGATTGTGCGCACGTCGTCGAGGTTCGGAACTTCGTCCAAACAAGTCTCCCTGTCTTGACCGAGGAGCGTCGCCGCAATGACGGGGAGCACGGCATTTTTCGCGCCGCTGATTTTTACGGTGCCGCTCAATCGGTTGCCGCCTTTTATAATAAGTCTCTCCAAAAAATTCAGTCCTCCTTAAGTTGAGCTTTCAGTCGATAAGCTTTTAGTCGAGAATATCAATCCTAAAAGCTAAAAGCTTCAAGCTAAAAGCTAAACTTTTTCGACGTTCAAAGTTGTGCGCATGACGTTATCGATGATGTAGCGCGTGTCGATTTTGTTGTCGGATTTTTTCACGGTTTGACCTTCACGCTTCATGCGTTCCTGAATACGTTTCGCCCGCTGAATGTCTTCGCGAATTTGCTTATCGGTTCTGACTTCGCCCGTCGAGCCGATGTCGACGACAAGTTGATTGTTTTTGCCCGCCTTGAGGAGATTGTTGATTTTATCTTCGTAACTTTGATTCGGATTTGAATTTTGATTCGCGGGGGAAAGTGCGCCGCCGTGCACGTCCAAAGCCAAATTTCCGTGACGCGCCGTCAAAGGAACGGTATACGGCACGACAACTTTTTCGACGGGCTTGCGGTAAGGTTGCAACTCAACCGTCAAGTTCACCGTTTCGCCGGGCTTGACGCTTTTCTTTTCGGGCTTGATTGAAATGATTGACGCCGTGCGCCGCTCCGTGTCGAAAGAAATATTCACGTCCACGCCGAAAATATTTGACTCTTTGGAAGTGTTGGAGCAAATCAAATTTAAAACCTGCATGAGTTCGACAACCGCAACTTGCCCCACGTCCGAGGGATTGTAAAAGACATTTTTACGCGCAATTTCTCCGCCGGAAATCGCGTCCGTTTTGATGTTAAATTCAATGTCGACGGTGCTTTCGGAAAGTGAATCCGCCATTTTGCTCAGCGCGGTGTAAGCGATTGACGCGCCGAGCTTCGGGACGAGATTTTCATTGTAAGCAATCGTTGCGTTAAAAGTTTCCTGCTTGTCAAGCGCGGTGTCGTGAACGGTTACGGTAATCGGTACGACTGCGGGGAAGGTGCCCAAAATGCCGGCCACGCCCGCTTCACGATCTTGATTGACGCGCCCGATTATGTGACCGATGCCCGCAAGCTTGATGCCGTTGCCCGTGACGCCCGAAACCGAGCCGATAACAGATGCGTCCGTCATGAAAAAATTGACGTTGCCCGCGTGTGTGAAAGGATGTCCGAACGCGAGAATTTTTTTGCCGTCGACTGCGGTAACCGTGCCCGTCGAGCCGAGCGAAAAATCTCCGTAAACAATCGCCACGCCCAGTGCGCTGCCGGGCTCCAACGTCGCATCAAGACGCACGCCGCGTGTAGTGGAAGCAGGGGGCGCGTCAAGAGTTTTCAAGCCGATAGAATTCAATTCGCGACGCAAAAATTCTCTGCCCGCAGAATCGAAGCCGCCCAAATACAACGCGCCGAGTTCTTGCGTTTCGTTTTCGTCGGCAAGTTCTTCGACGGGCTCGTCGGAAGTTTTTTCGGAAGGTTCTTCGCCGGATTTATCGGCAGGTTCTTCAACAGATTTTTCGTCGTCCGAAGTTTCTTCTTCGGGTTGTTCGGTTTTGAAACGATTTACTTCCGCCTTCGGGTCGGGCAAAGTCCAAAGTTCCAACATGTTTTCAATCGGCGTGATAAAAAAAGTATACGGGCTCATTTCTTTGAGCGTGGCGGCAAGTGCGCCGACAAGTTTGCCGTCAATGTAAACGGGGCTGCCGCTCATGCCCTGCAGGACACCGCCCGTGCGTTTTATCACGTCGCCCGACGCTTTCGCCATAATCATGCGTTTGGAACCTTTGCCGTCGTTCGTCACGCCGACAATTTCCACGTCGAACTGTTCGATTTTGCCCGTGCCGTCAACGACCGTGTAAGCTTTGCCGTGCATTCCGCTTTTTACTTGATCGAACGGAAAAATTTCGGGCATTGCCGACGCCGTGGAACTGACCGCGAAAATCATCGCTACGAGTGCCAAAAATAATTTCGGTAAAAATTTGTGCAAGTCTTTCAACTCCATTCGAGAAGGCTGACTTTAATCAACTGTTAATCCGAGTGATAATAAATCATCTTTCAAATAACGTCAAGCCGCGCTTTATCTGCGAACAATCGTCAACGCGTCGCCGACAGCCCGTTCGCGTCCGTCGCTCGGTTTGTTGATTATACTGCCCTTGAAAATTAATTCGCTTGAGCCGCCGCCGTCCAAATTAATCGCTTCGATTGCGCCGAAATGATTTTTAAGGATTCGCGCCCATTCGTCCAGCGTGCAACCTTTGCTGTGAGCTTGTCGCCCGTCGACGACAGCGAAAATGTAATCGCCGTATTGAGTTATGCCGACGGCCGAACGCGGCGCACGACCGACGCGAATATCGTTGGGAAATTGTTCGGCGTCAACAGTCACGTAAACTTCGCCGCCTTTGACCAGCGTGGGGCCTGCGCCGATAATGTGAATCGCCTCGTTGAAGTCCGCGCCGTGCTCCACGTTAATATAATCTTCGTCGAAAGAAATTTTATCGCCGACGTAAAGCGTCGAAAAATTTTCCGCCGCCGTGCCGTGTGCGCTGATGACAAAACCGTCCGGCGGAATGTAATTGTTGCCCGCGTCTTTAGAAATTGCCGTGACAACGCCGTCTTGCACGACAATTTCCACGCCGAAATTATTCGTGCCCGTCGTCGCGTTGTAATAATTATTGTAAACGACAACGCTGTTTTCGGGACGTTCGCAGTCCACGCCGTCCACGCTGACTTCATTGCCGTTGAATTGCAAAACTCCGCGCCAAGTTTGTCGCCCGAAAATTGTTGAGCCGTCCGCACGAATTCCAATCGCCGAACGGATAAAATATGTCGTGCCCACGGTAAGCCCGTCAATTTTCGTGTTGCCCAAAATTTCTCCGCTCGGCGCGAAATAACTTGCGTTGATTGTGGCGATTGCATCGGGTGCGTTCATTTGCGACACGGTTGCCCGCCCGCGAACTTGCCACTTCGCCAAAACGGGGCGCAGTTGATATTTTTCGTGGTCGGCGATAATCGCGAACGCCATCACTCCGTTTTGATGATAAACCAGAAACTCCAGACCTTCTTCCTCGACGGGCGGCGGCTGTGTAATCGGTTGCGTTTCGATTGTGGGTTGCGGTTCCTCAAGCGGTTGCGGGCGCGTGTCGGGAACGGGTTGCGGCTCAACAATCGGTTGCGGTTCTTCGATTGGTTGCGGCTCATCAATCGGCGTTTGATTGTCGGGCGGCTGAATATTTTTTTCGTCGTCGTCAAGCGGCGGCGGTTCGACTTTTGCAAACGGCGCGTCAACCGTCGGCTCGTCCGAAAAATTTTCGTCGGCCTGCGCGAAAGTCGGCGTCGTCAAAAAAATTATTCCCGCCGTCAACAGTGCGGCAAATTTTTTAATCATGAATCGTTACTCCTTGAAAAAATTTTTTTGCGTATGGATGAGCTGATAGCAAAATCCTAAAAGCTATAAGCTATAAGCTAAAAGCTTTAAGCTTCCGTAATCTGGCTGAACTTGTCGCCGAAGGCAAGCGCGATGTTCGTCCGCAGATTGGCAAAATAATTCAAATTCGCGTCGTCGTCAATGAAAATCTGCGCGGCGTCACGGGCTTGAATCAAAAGCTCAACATCACGGAACACGTCGGCAACTTTTAAATCAGGCAGACCGTGTTGCGCTTCGCCGAAAAATTGTCCGGGCCCGCGCAGTTTCAAATCTTCTTCCGCCAACTTAAAGCCGTCGTTTGTCGTCTCCATTGCATTGAGGCGCACGCGTGCCATATCCGCTTTCATGTCGGAAATCAAAATGCAATAAGATTTTGCGGAACCGCGACCGACTCGCCCGCGCAGTTGGTGAAGTTGCGCCAAGCCGAAACGTTCCGCGTGTTCGACGACCATGACGCTGGCATTGGGCACGTCCACGCCGACTTCAATAACCGTCGTCGCCACGAGCAATTTTATTTCGCCGTCGCGGAAACGTTCCATAATTTCATCTTTCTCACGCGGTTTCATTTTCCCGTGCAACAGCGCACAGGGCACGTCGGCGAAAATTCCCTTGCTGAGCATGTCGAAAATTTCTTCGGCTGATTCAATGTCCGCCATAGTTTCCGACTCGCTGCGCTCAATCAGCGGGCAAACGACGTAAGCTTGTCGCCCCGCCGAAATTTCTTCGTGCACGAACTCATAAATTTTTTTGCGACCGCGCAGGGTTTTCACGGAAGTTTTTATCGGCTTGCGTCCCGGCGGCAAATGTTTTATCAACGAAACGTCCAAATCGCCGTAAATCGTCAACGTCATTGTTCGCGGAATCGGCGTCGCGGTCATAACCAACATATCCGGCAACACGTCGGATTTTT
>CAMUZL010000008.1 GCA_947165185.1 uncultured Selenomonadales bacterium | reverse complement strand
ACCTCAAGGAAGTTGCAATGGGCGCACACCTCGCCGACTATGATTCGCTGATTGTGTTGACGCACTTTAAAGGCCACGCAATGGGCGGATTCGGCGGCTCAATGAAAAATATCGCAATCGGTTGCGCAAGCGGACATCTCGGCAAAGCGCAAGTTCACGGCGTCGACCCGAACAACGTCCCCGCGAATTATCTTGAATGGCCGATGAAAGAATATTTCATGGAACTCATGGCGGACAGCGCGAAGGCGACTTGCGACCACTTCGGCAAGCACATTGTCTTTTTGAACGTCATGCGCCGAATCAGCGTTTCTTGCGACTGCGAAGGTGTTGCCGCCGCCGAACCGACTATGGCGGACATTGGCATTGCGGTTTCCACGGACATTCTTGCCGTCGACCAAGCGTGTACCGATATGATTTATGCCGCGCCCGACAGCCACGACATGAAAGAACGCATCGAATCCCGTCACGGTCTGCGCCAACTTTCCGCAATGGCCGAAAAAGGCATGGGCAATCCGCAATACGAACTGATTGAAGTCGAATAAAATTTATCACGAAAAATTTTCGCCGCTCGAAATATCGGGCGCAACGTTTAAAAATTTTTCAAACAAATTTTCTGCACGCAGTCACGAAATTTAATTCGGCACCAAAAATTATCCGCTCGAAACTTTGGGCGGATTTTTTTTCTTGACATTGCAAGACGCAACGTTTATAATCGCACGCGTTGGGGGCGTAGCTCAGCTGGGAGAGCGTTTGACTGGCAGTCAAGAGGTCAGGGGTTCGATCCCCCTCGTCTCCACCAAAACTGAATAAATTCGGTTAAGCCGATTTTTTTTTGCAAAAAAATTCCCCGCCGCGTTGACGGGGAAAATTTTTTATGCAGAAATTTTTTTCAGCTGCCGTAAGTTTCAAAGCCGTTTGTCGTCCGCGTGACAATGCCCGCGTCCACAAGTCGACGCAATTTTTTTTCGGCGTAAGGCGTTTTCAAATGAAGTTTGCGCGCCAATTCGCGGAGTGTCACAGGTCTTGCCAAGAGAGCACATATTTTATCGCATCGAAAAATTTTTTTGCGAACTTTGCGAAAGGCGGGGCTTCCGTCGATACGAAAAAATTCTTGACGTTCGGACAGCGGCAATTCGTTTAACGGCGGCAACTGCTCGGAATTCCGCGCCAATATCGCGAGACTGCAATCGTCTTGCGTATTTTCAAGGATAACCGACTTAATCGCGTCTTCGAGTTGCGGCGTCAATTTTTCCGCGTCGACCAAACATGTGCGGTGCATCAGTCGCTTGACGGCGGGAGCCAAATTTTTGTTGCGCTTGTTGTATAAACTTTGTTCGCTGCCGTCGCTCATCAAGATAAAGCCCGAAATTGTTTTGAGAGCGCCTTTGTAAATTCGCATGTGCGCGGCGGCGTCCGAGGACGTGACGAAAACCGTTTCGTTGGAAAATTCGCCGTTGTCGGGCACGGAGGCCGTCTTCAAGCCCGCGTCGTTGAGGTAGCCGATAACGCCGTCGCCCAAATGTGCAAGAAAAAATTTTCCGTCGCCGACCGCCGCAACCAACAACGTCGACGCCAAATCTTTCAACGTGCAGTCATGAATTTTTGTCGCGTCGGTCAAACTCTGCAAGGCAACGGACAAAATTTCTTGCTTGACTTTTATGCCGTCGGTCTGCGCGATTAAATCAAAAAATTTTTCGGCGACGAAGTTTGAAACGCGATTGACGACACATTCCGCGCCGAAATGTGACAGTGCCGCCGAGCCCGCGCCGTCCGCCAACGCAATGACTTGCACGCCGTTCGAGTTAAGCCGCGCAACTTTATCTTGGCAGGGAATATTTTTTTTCGCGTGGCCGCGACCTTGCACGGCGCAACATATCGATTTCCATTCCATAAAAAAATTTGCTCCTTACAGATCTGCCCAACCTTTAAGGCCGTCCAAATCCAATTTGATTTTGTCGCCGGGCATTGATTGAGAAGTCCGCGAAACACTTGCGCTGAGCCACTCGAAGAATTTTTTAAAGTTCATGCCCTTCAAGCGGAGCGGCGGGCGTTTCGGCGAAAATTTTGCAAGGCAGTCCATGTCCGCTTCACCGCCGATACCAATCGGGAAAATCGTAAGTCTGCGATTGTTCGCCAATTCGTTCGTGCGGGAAATGGCGCGGTCAAGTTCGCTGTTCGAGCCGTTCGGTTCGCCGTCGGTCATCAAAACAAGCCACGGTTGAAAATAATCGACGCCGGCATCTTTGTATTCGCGTTTGCGCGTGTCCAGACAATCCAACGCCATGTTGACAGCCTCGCCCATGGGAGTTCCGCCGTTCGCTTCCAAAGCGGAAATTTTTTGTTGACGTTCGCTTTCTTGCCTGTCCAAATTCGCGAAGTCCAAAATAAGTTCGGGGGAATTGCCGCCGAAAGTCACGACGCAAACTTCTGCGGAATAACGCGCCACGTCGTCTTCAAGCAGGTTGTCGTAAAAAAGATTGACGCCGCCAATCATTTCCTGCAACGCGGTGATTCCGCCTTCGACGATATTCCACCACTGCCCGTCGTGAAATTCGCGCCGACCGGTGTTTTGAACGTCGCCGCCGACAATTCTGCCCATTGAGCCGCTCACGTCCAAGCAAAGGCAAATCGGCACACGCGGCGTCGGGTTGGACTCAAGGTCTTGCTTTCTCAACAAATCGTTCATGTGAAAACCTCCTTAAAGTTAATCTATCGAAAATTTTTGCTTGAGCATGAAAACCATTGCGCGATAGCGTTCGCGGCAAGCTTCGTTGTGCCCGTGCAAAATTTCTTCCAAACACGGTTCGATATAATCCAGCCGAATTTTTTCGTACAGCGAATCTTTTTCGTCGGACGCCGCCAATTTTTCGACAATCTTCGGTGCAAGCTCGTAATATTCGCGAATTTCATCTTCGCCGTCGGGTTGAAGTGCCAACCAATTGTCGCGGAAATTTCTGAGCGTCGTCAGCTCAAAACAATCATCGGGCTTGCCCAAATATTCGCAGACGGCAGTGGTAATGAAACACCAACCGCTTTTTGTCGTTGGCGGAGGTGTCGACGGCGGCGGCGCGGGACGCGGTGTCGGACGCGGCGACGGTGTGCGCGGCTTTTTACGACAGGCTTCGCAACGCGTCGGCAAATTCATTCCTTTTGCGTCGAAAAATTCTTTTTCGCCGTAAGTTATTGTGAACGCTCCGCCGCAATCTTTGCAAGTGCGCAGTTCCCAAATGGTGTCCTTTTTTTCAAAACACTCGCGACAAAGATCGTAACGTTTGCTGTGCTTTATGTGCTTTTGATAGTTGGTGTAAATCAATTCGCGGCCGCATTTTGAGCATTTATATTTTTCGCCGTCGTAAAGACAAGCGCGACAAAAGCCTTGCTCAAGTGACTCCTCGTCGAATTCCTTGCCGCAGAGCTTACATTTGATGTAAGTTTTGTTTCTGTCCCTTTTAAAACGTGTCGGGAAAATAAGTAACGCTTCTTCGTCCTGCGCGGCAAACTTCCCGCTTCTGAGCAGTTCCAAATAATATTCAAACAGTCTGAGCCAAAATCCCGTGTTGGGGCGTTTTTTTTCGTCGTGATAAATTCCGTCGTGCCAAAAAGTTTCGTAAAACGATTCTTTGAGTTTGTAAGTTAAATGGCTCCAACAATAACGCCACGGACCTTGAGGAACTTTGCCGGTCTTGCGTTCGCCGAGCGGGTAAGAAAATTCGCCTTTGATGATGTTTTCGACAATGCCTTCGCCGTCTTGCATCGCGTAAGGCGGTTTGCCGGGGTGCATAATCATGAACAGCAAAGTCGTCACCGCAAAATTTTCGTTGCCCAAAGTTCGCAGACCGTATTTTTTCTTTTGGAGTTCGGGCGGCGTGAAAAGCGGCATTCCCACGGGGCAGATGAAACCTTCGACTTGATAACTGTCGGTGTCGACGAAATAAACTTCCGTCGGCGAAACGACCAAAATATTGTACGGATTGATGTCGCCGAGGATGACGTTGCGATCATGCAGATACTTGATTTTTTTCAAGATGGTTACGCAAAGTTGAACGGTGTCGATTCTGTTCCATTGCGGAAAATATTTTTTCAACAGCATCGGCATGAAAACGCTTTTGCCCAAATCTTTGCCCGAAGCCGCCCGCATAAGATAGCCGACAAATTCGTCGCGCCGGTTGTGAATCATGGCAAGCGGGAAACAGACGCCCTCGCAGTTGATGTCTTTGGAGAGCATGAGTTTCAATTTTTCGTGGCGCAGGCGCGTAATTTTTTCGGGCTTGTAAATTTTCGCGACAAAGCCGTTGACATCTGTCTTGTAAACGGAACCTTCGCCGCCGGAGCCGACTTCCTCAATCAGCCGAATTTGTTTCGTCTTGCCGTCGCGAATCGCCGTCACGTAGTCGCCCTCTTTCGGAATTTGCGAAACGGGCAAATTGCCTTCGATGTTGACGACTTCATTTGCGAAGGCAAAGCGTTCGTTCGGCGGAATATTTTCGGACGACGGCTTGACGGGGCGCGGAAATTTTTTCGGCATGCCGTCGGAAAATTTTTTCAGGAAACCGTCCTTGCCAATCTTGCACACGATAAATTTTTTCACGCCTTTGACGGAGCTGCTGTCTTTGAATACGTTCATTGCGTCATTAGCCAATCCGCCGTCCTGCGTGATGAAAAGCACACTGTATTTCAGCCGTATTTTCATGAACACGTACAGAAAAACATTGTCGGCGAATTTTTTATCGTCGGGGTCGGCAAAAATTTCAACGAGATTTGCCCGCTTCAAGGCGTTAATGGCTTTGCAGGCATGAATCGCCAAATTGTTCAAGTTGGAATTGTTGGGATGTTCTTTTCGGCAATCGGCGGGACTGTTCGCAAAACGCTCCAATTCTTTGCAAACTGCCAGCGGAATGATTATGGCTTTTCGTTCGCGCTCAAGAATCGGCGTGATGTTTTGAAAAAAATCGTACATGTTTTCTTCCAAAAGACTGCACGTATCGATGAAAATTTTGTCGTAATCGCGGACGCAACGCTCCAAAAACTCCGTTTGAATTTCTTTTGAATCTTTCACGAATGACCACCCGCTTAAAGCTCTTCCCAGCCGACAAATTTTTTTTCAGCGGAATTTTTTTCGGGCGCGTCCGAAACAATTTCCGTGTCTGAATAATCTTCCGCAGAATTTTCGTCCTCGTCGAATTCTTCGGCAAAAATTTCTTCCGCGTCATAAAAATTAATCAAGCCGTCTTCGACAAAGCACGCCGCAATTTCAAAATCGTCCTCGTCGTCGGAATCGTTCAGCGACAAAATTTCGCGTGCAAGTTTTTCGTTCGGCGTGATAAGGCAAAGCGAATATTTGCTTTTGAAACGCTCGAAGACGCCGGTAATCGTGTCGTGAAAGTCGGGGTCTGTTTTTTCGCCGAAAATTTGTAAAACGCCGCTCGTTTGCAGTCTTTTGATGAGCAACATTGCCTGCGAAATTTTATCTTGAAGTCCCGCGTTTTGATTCGCCGCGTCTTGAAGTTGCTCAATCGAACGCAGCGGAATTATGGCTTTGACTTCCGCCGCTTCCAATGCCGCCGTCAAATTTTCGACGAATTCTTCCGCGTCTTCGGCAAGTAAAGTTTCGGCGTCAAGAAAAATTTTGTATTCCTGCACCAAGTCCCAAAGTTCCTCGTCGGGAAAATCTTCTTCGTCCGAATCGTCGTCCTCGTCGTCGAAAAATTCATCGGTCGCGGGAAAATTTTCCGTCGCGTCGTCGAAAGTGATAAAATCTTCAAACCAGCGTTGCAACAGCGAATTGCCGCGAAAAGATGTTTCGTAGTCTTCGCCGTAACTTTTTCCGTCGCTGTCGATAACCGCCTTGAGTTTCGGCAAAAGTTCTTCGTGATTCGCGAAATAAGCATCCGTCAACGCGGCGATTGCGAGATATTGCGTCGCGGACATTTTGATTTTTTTCGCCTCAAGCTGATTGACGGTTTGGCTCGTCACGCCGAGTGCCGCCGCAAAATCCTCAACGCTGAAATTCATCAGGTGACGAACAAGCCGCAACGAATCCTGAAAATTTTCAATCATGATTTGTCGCATCATTTGATTCGGCAATTTGAATCACTCCTGTTTTTAGTTGATTAAATGCATAATAGCATTAAACTTGCTCGACGGCAAAGATTTTTGTTGAAAATTTTATTTCGCCGCGCAGGTTGTCAAAGTCACGAAAATTTTCGGCGCGCTTGCCATTTGATTCGCCGTGTGTTACGCTTTTGAAAAATTCCTGGAGTGATTAACTTGGCAAATTACATCGGTGCGAAAAAAATTTTGGCGAAGAAACGCGAATACATCATGCCGTGCCTCGGACATTTTTACGCCGACCCGCCGCAATTCGTGCGCGGTGAAATGCAATATCTTTTCGACACGACGGGCAAAAAATATCTCGATTGTTATGCGGGCGTTTCGGTCATCAACTGCGGGCACTGCAACCCGTTCATCACCGAACGCATGATTGAGCAGATTAAAACACTTCAACACGTGTGCAACATTTACCTCACGGAAAATTTCGTCAACCTTGCCGAACGTCTTGCGGAAGTTGCGCCGGGCGATTTGCAAAAAAGTTTTTTCTGCTCCACCGGCACCGAGGCGAACGAAGGCTCACTGTTGCTCGCGTCGATTTACACCAAAAGCTCCGAATTTATCGCGCTTCAAAGCGGCTTGCACGGGCGCACGAAATTGACGATGAGTTTAACGGGAATCGGCATGTGGCGCACGGACACGAATCCCGTCGGCGGAATAAATTTCGCGCCGAATCCGTACTGCTACCGTTGCCCGCTCGGAAAAAATCCCGAAACGTGCGACCTTGCCTGCGCGGACAAAATCGAAACGATTATTCAAACGGCGACTTCGGGAAAACCCGCCGCGTTGATTGCCGAACCGATTCAAGGCAACGCGGGTATCGTCGTGCCGCCGAAAAATTATTTCAAGCGCGTCAAAGAAATTCTTGCCAAATACGGCGCATTGCTGATTGTCGACGAAGTTCAAACCGGTTTCGCACGCACGGGCAAAATGTTCGCGATTGAAAATTTCGACGTGACGCCCGACATCATGAGCGTCGCCAAAGCTTTGGGCAACGGGCAACCGATCAGCGCGTTCATCTCCACGAAAAAAATTGCCGACACTTACACGCGGCCGGGCGCGTCGACTTTGGGCGGCAATCCCGTTTCGTCGACGGCAGGGCTTGCGGTACTCGACTACATTGCCGAAAAAAATCTTATGTCGAACGCCAAAGCTCGCGGCGAACAATTAAAGCGCGGACTTTTGACGTTGCAGAAAAAATTCCCGATAATCGGCGACGTGCGCGGCATCGGCTTGATGGTCGGCGCGGAATTCGTTCACGCGGACAACTCGCCCGCATTTAAAGAACTCGACGAACTTCTTGAGGAGCTGAAAAATCGCGGCTTCATCGTCGGCAAAAACGGCGTCGGCAGAAATGTTTTGGCATTCCAACCGCCGCTTGTCATCACCGAAAAAAATATTGACGACGTGTTGAACGCGATTGAAATTATTTTGACGGAGAAAAATTATGAGCGAAGATAAAGACAAGCCGAAGTCATTCACCGACCCGCTTTAAAAGCGGGGGAACAGTTGTCGCGACGCATCCGAAAATTTTTCAAACGTTATCGCCGCGCCGTGATGTTAAATAAGTTTTGAGAGAAGGTTTAACTTTTGGCTGAAGACAAAGACAAACCAAAGTCATTCACCGAACAAATTTCAAGCAGTTTCTTCAAGGGACTGTTAATCGTCGTGCCGCCCGCGATAACCGTTTTCGTCGTGACGTGGCTGTTTGAGTTGACGGAACGATTAATCACCCGTTACATGCCCGTAAAATTCCCCGGTCTCGGTCTGTTGCTCGTGCTCGCGGCAATTTGGATTATCGGCGTGCTGAGCGGAAATTATTTCTCGAAAAAAATTCTGGGCTTTTTTGAATCGTTGCTGACGAAAATCCCCGTCGTCAAAGTTATTTACAAATCCGTCAAGCAAGTTTCAAAAGCCGTGTTGCAATCCGACACAATGTTTAAAAGCGTCGTGCTCGTGCCGTACAATCAAAGTTACGTCATCGGATTTTTGTTGCTCACCGTGCCGGACGCCGTCAAGCAGCGACTCGGCGACGATTATGTTTGCGTCTACATGCCGTGGAGCATGAACATGACGGCGGGCATGAATTTTTTCGTGAAGAAATCGGACGTTATCCCGCTGAACATGTTGCCGCAGGACGCGTTGCAATTTATTTTGACGGCGGGCACAATCACGGCACCCGGCGGAACAATCCCCGCAGAATTTGAAAAGTTGGCGAAACATGGAAACGTTTCAAGTTGAAGCCATAGTTTTAAAGACGGACGATTTCGGCGACGCGAATCGGGTCGTCACGCTCTTTACAAAAGAATTCGGCAAGCTCGAAGTCAACGCTTACGGCTGTCGACGTTCGCGCAGTCCTCTTTCGGGCGCGACGCAAATGTTCAATCACATTTCGGCGGAACTCTCTCGCGGCGCGCAGGTCGACACACTTCGCGAGGCGGACGTTTTGAATTTTTACGACGCCTTGACGAAAGATTTGGAGCGACTGGCTTACGCGTCGTTGCTGTTTGAAATTGTCAATCGAATGACTTTGCCGCGACAGGTTGAGCCGGAAACTTTTGCGTTGCTGAAAAAATCTTTGCCCGCGCTGAGCAAACGGACGCCGAAAATTATTTCGTTAATCGGTGCGTGTCAATTTTTGGGGATAAGCGGCGTGCAGTTGAATTTTGAACGTTGCGTGCACTGCGGAAAAAAAATTGTCGGCGACGCGGCGATTAGTTTGATTGACGGCGGGGCTGTCTGTAAAAATTGCGTCGATTTCGCCACGGAATGCCGCCCGTATCCCGAAGGTCTGCGCAAAACTTTTGAGACGATGCTCGGATTCGATTGGCGCGACGACACAAAATTATTTTTCAACGCCAAACAGCTGAACGCCGCAGAAAATTTTTTCGTCGACTACGTTCATTCGATTTTGGGCAGCGGTCTAAAATCTGTAAAATTTATCCGAGAATTTTTGTTGTGAATTATAGAAACTCCCCGTCACGCACGGGGAATTTTTTTGCGCGAAAACGTCACGGTGCGTAAATCAGAGGCCGTCAAGGATGACGGCCTCGCCCGCAACTGAAACAGGATGTTTCACTTGCGGGCACACGCGGCACGGGTAGCCGATTACTCCGAATTGGGAACAAGTATCCGCCCCGCGAGGTGCCTTTTTCTTTGCTACTTTCTTTTGGGCAAGCAAAAGAAAGTAGATATAAAAAAATTAAACTTACGAATCAGCTGAATCAAAGCAATAACGCTCGAAAATTTTCAACAAGCCATACAAGTAACTGTTACCGCATGGGGAATTTTTTTGTGCTTTTCGGCGATAACTGATATAATCGGCGCGACATAAACTTTTGGAGGGACTTTCCATGAGCGAAAATCATCAACTGTTTGCACTGCAAGACCTGCGCGGAAAATTGTACGAACGCGGTTACAAAATGACGCCGCAACGCAAGCAAATTCTGCAAATTTTTGTTGAGCACCCCGAACATTTGAGCGCGGAGGACGTTTACGGCATTTTGCGCGAACAAGATTCGGAAATCGGTTTGGCGACGGTTTATCGCGCACTGGATTTGCTCAGCGAATTGGGCATCCTCGTGAAAATCGATTTCGGCGACGGTTGCGCCCGTTACGAACTCAACACGGCAGATCCGAACGTTCACCACCACCACCATTTGATTTGCGTGAAGTGCAAAAAAGTTATCGAGTTTGAAGATGATTTGCTTGACGATTTGGAGGCGACCATTTCAAAAAAATCCGGCTTCCAAATTCTCAACCACGAAGTAAAATTTTTCGGCTACTGCAAGGATTGTCAAGCGAACGATTGACGCGGGGAGGCGATTTTTTTGCGTGTCACGGTAAAAGTTTTGCGACTGCTCGGCGGCGGCGACTTTGAAAAAATTATCGGCGAGGTTCTTCGTTCGCTCAACGTCGTTCAGGTGCGGGAGGACGAAGCGGCGGATTTGGACGCGCTGGAAATTTTCAATGAAGTTTTCGGCGACAAAGTCATCACGCAAATAAAAATCGTCATCGGCGGCAAGGCAAAATTTTTCCGTAAAATTTCCGTGGCTCGGCGCGACGAAAGACTCGGCGCGGAAATAAATCGTCTCGTCAAAAAAAATCTTTATGTCTTGCTCGTCGACAATTTCGGGCTGGAAACTGTACCTTACGGAATTTTATTCGGCGTGCGTCCCACGAAAATTATTCAACGCTGGCTGGATTTGGGCTTCGGCGTCACAAGTCACGGCGTCATTGACCGCGACAAAATTTCCCGCCGACTTTGCACGGATTTTTTGACTGACCGCGACAAGGCAAATTTGCTCACCGAAGTTGCGACCCGTCAACTGCCGCTAATCAAGTGCGACGCGAAAACCGTCGGCGTTTACGTCGGCATCCCCTTTTGCAGGACGCGTTGCCTGTATTGTTCGTTCCCGTCGTTCGTGTTGCCGTCGGACGAAAAAGTTGCCGAGTTCATGAAAATTTTGATTCGCGACATTGAGGCGGCGGCGGACGCGATTAAACGTTACGGGCTGAAAGTTCAAACGATTTATATCGGCGGCGGCACACCGACAGCGTTGCCCGAAAAATTTTTCCGCGAAATGCTTGCCAAAGTTTTCGACTGCTTTCACACGGACGACGTTAAAGAATTTACCGTCGAGTGCGGGCGACCCGACACGATTACCGCCGAAAAAATTTCCGCGCTGAAAAAATTCCGCGTCACGCGTGTCAGCGTCAATCCGCAGACGATGCAACAACGCACGCTTGATTTAATCGGGCGCGCTCACAGCGTCGAAGATGTCACGCGGGCTTTCAACGAACTGCGAAATTCGGGCGACTGGACAATCAACACGGATTTAATTTTGGGTTTGCCCGGCGAAAATTTTTCGGATTTCAAAGACAGCCTGCTAAAAATTTTGACGCTCAAGCCCGACGATATAACTTTGCACGCGCTGGCGATTAAACGCGGCTCCACGATTCAAAAATTACTTTCCGACGAAATAAACACGCTGGAAGATTTCAACCTGCCGAGTGACCGCGAAGTTCAAAAAATGGCAACGTTCGCCGATAAAGTTTTGCGTGACGAAAATTATTTGCCGTATTATCTTTATCGCCAAAGTTCAATGAGCGGGCAAATTGAAAATGTCGGCTGGTGTCGCAAGGGCGGCGCGGGACTTTACAACGTGCAGATTATCGGCGAGCGGCAAACGATTTTGGGCGTGGGTTCTGCGGCGTCAACCAAAGTGCCCGATCAAAAAGAAGTTTTTCTGCACACCGCCTTTAACGCCAAAGATTTGATAACTTACATGCGCGACGTGGACAGATACATTGCGGGACGCGAGGCGGCTCTTGCGGCGGTCTATCAACCCGTCGACATTGCCGAGAACGGAGGTAAATTTAATGGCTTACGTGAGCAAAAATGATTTGATTGATATTTTTTTCGACACGGAACAATTTTACACGACAGACGAATTTTTGAGCGAGGCGGTGCGCACGTCGATTAAAGGCACGAAATTTTACGGCGCGAAAGATTATCCGCCGTTGCCCGCGAAAAAATTTTCCGAAACAAAAATAACCGTCGTGCGCAAGCGTTCGTTCGAGGCGGCCATTTCCGCTCAACACAAACATTTGGAAGCGCGAATCGCAGTTCACAACTTCGCGTCGGCGACGAATCCCGGCGGCGGCGTCAAATTTGGTTCGCGTGCGCAGGAGGAAGCTCTTTGCCGTTGTTCGACGCTCTATCCCGTGCTCAACACGAAGGAAAATTTTCAACGCTATTACAAAGTCAACCGCGAGCGCGAAAGTTCGCTTTACGACGACGCCTGCATTTACACGCCCGAAATTATCATCTGCAAAAACGACATCGAACGGCCTGCGCGTCTGCCGCGTGACAAATGGGACAACGTCGACGTTATCACGGTTGCCGCGCCGAATTTGCGGGAACGCCCGAATAATTCTTACAATCCCGGCAATGACAGCCCCGCGCAGATTTCCGACGAGGAACTTTTCACGCTCCAAGAACGGCGGTTGCGGCACATGTTCACCGTTGTCGCTCACCACGGCGCGGAAATTTTCGTGACGGGCGCATTCGGTTGCGGCGCGTTCAGAAACAATCCCGAAGTCGTTGCCCGCGCTTTTAAAAAAATTCTGCCCGAATTCGACGGTTACTTTCAGGAAATTGTTTTTGCGATTTACTGTCCTCCGAAAGATCCGACAAACTTTGAAGCCTTCAAAAAAATTCTTACAGGTGAACTGACATGAACGAGAAAAAAACTTCTTTCGTCTCCGATTACGAGGAAGGCGCACACCACACGATTATTTCAAATCTCAACCGCACGAATCTGTTAAAAACTGCGGGCTATGGTCATGACGAATTTTCCGAGGCGGCGCGCAAAAAAATTCGCGAGACGTGTTCTGCCCCTGATGCTGAAATTTTTTTTATGGTCGACGTAACGCAAGCCAATTCCGTTGTCATCAGTGCAGTGTTGAAAACTTACGAAGGAGTTATAGCCTCCGAAAGTTCGCATATCAACGTTCGCGAGGCGGGCTCCATTGAAGCCACGGGGCACAAAATTTTGACGCTCCCGCACGTTGACGGAAAAATTTTGGCGAGCGACGTGAAACTTTTCGTCGAGGAATTTTACGCCAACGAACTGCACGAACACAAGCCGGCACCGGGCATGGTTTACATTTCGCAACCGACGGAATACGGCACGTTGTACACGCTGGAGGAATTGCGAAAACTCAGCACCGTCTGCCGCGAAAAAAATCTTGCGCTTTACGTCGACGGGGCGCGACTTGCCTACGCGTTAGCTTATCCGAAAAACAACGTCACGTTGAAAAATCTCAGCGAACTTGCGGACGTGTTTTCCATCGGCGGCACGAAATGCGGCGCGTTTTTCGGCGAAGCTGTCGTCATGCGAAAAAATCTTATCCCGCATTTCACGAAGATTATTCGCCAACGCGGCGCACTCCTTGCCAAAGGACGAATTCTCGGCGTGCAATTTTATACGCTTTTCACTGACGAACTGTATAAAAAAATCGGGCGACGGGCAATCGACACGGCGGACAAGATTCGCGACGAAATCAAAAAGCAGGGCTTTGAACTTTACGTCGATTCGCCGACGAATTTAATTTTTGTCACGATGACCGAAACGCAGGCGCGAAAACTTTCCGAGCACATTGCTTTTCGCACGTGGGAAAAACTTCCGCCCGACAAAGTTGTCATCCGTTTGGTGACGAGCTGGGCGACCAAAGACAACGAGGTTGATGTTTTGCTCAACGAATTGCGGCGACTGAAATTTGTTTGATTGGAGGTTTTGCGGTGAAACAATTTATCGTCGACGCCTTCACGGAAAAACTTTTCGGCGGGAATCCTGCGGCGGTCTGCGTCGTCGAAAATTTCCCGCCCGAAGAATTGATGCTGAACATTGCCCGCGAAAATAATTTGTCGGAAACGGCTTTCGTCATGCGCGACGGTGAAAGTTTTCGACTGCGTTGGTTCACGCCCGCCGCCGAAATAAATTTTTGCGGACACGCCACGCTTGCGACCGCGTTTGTTTTGATGACGCAAGTTGATAAAAATTTGTCCGCCGTCACATTCGACACGTTGAGCGGGAAATTTTTCGTCGAACGTCACGGAAATTTTTTCGAGATGAATTTTCCCGCATACACGCCGAAAAAAATTCCCGTCACCGCCGAAATGTGCGACGCCGTTCACGCGAAAGTTTTGGAAGCTTACATTGACCGCGATTTGTTGATGGTTTTGGAAAATGCCGAGACCGTCGAAAAACTTTCGCCCGATTTGGACGCGCTTGAAAAACTTGACGGACTGATTCAAGCCGTGACCGCGCCCGATAAAAATTTCGACTGCGTGTCGCGTGTCTTCGCGCCGAAAATAAAAGTTCCCGAAGACCCCGTAACCGGCTCGACGCACTGTCTGATTGCTCCTTACTGGGCGAACAAATTCGGCAAGACGAAAATTCTTGCGCGGCAGGCCTCACGACGCGGCGGGATTTTGCATTGCGAAGTTGCGGGCGAACGCGTCAAAATTTCCGGCAGCGCGGTACTTTTTTCCGTCGCCGACTTGAAAATTTGAGGAGGTAAAAAATTTGCTGACGAATGCGCCGAGAGGCACCAAAGATATTTTGCCCGAACAAATTGCGGGCTGGCAGTTGCTTGAAAAAAAAATCCGCGAACTTTGCGCGCTGTACGGTTACGAGGAAATTCGCACGCCGACTTTTGAGCACACGGAACTTTTTCAGCGCGGCATAGGCGAAGGCACGGACGTTGTCGATAAGGAAATGTACACCTTCACCGACCGAGGCGGCCGTTCGATTACGTTGCGCCCCGAAAATACCGCGTCGGTTGTGCGCGCTTATCTGCAGAACAAACTTTACGCCAACGCGGGACTTGTGAAACTTTTTTACATCGGCTCGATGTTCCGTTACGACAGACCGCAGGCGGGACGTTTGCGCGAATTTCATCAATTCGGCGTCGAAGCTTTGGGCGAAAAAAATCCCGCCGTCGACGCGGAAATAATTTTGTTGGCGTGGGATTTTCTGCGCGGGCTTGGATTGACCGATCTGAAGTTGAAAATTAACACCGTCGGCTGTCCCGCGTGTCGACCGATTTTCCGTCGCAAGCTCACGGAATTTTTCACGGCGGAGGCTGACGAACTTTGCGGAGATTGTCGGCGTCGTCTCGAAAAAAATCCGCTGCGAATTCTCGACTGCAAAGTTGACGGGCTGAAAGAATTCATGGACGACGCGCCGAAAATTGAAACGTGTCTTTGTGACGATTGCCGCGAACATTTTGCGGGCGTGAAAAATTTGCTGACGGCGGCGGGCGTCGAATTCACGGTTGACAATCGGCTTGTGCGCGGACTGGATTATTACACGAAAACTGCGTTTGAAATTCAATACGCGCCGTTGGGTGCTCAATCGGCGGTTGCGGGCGGCGGACGTTACGACGGCTTGATTCGCGAAATCGGCGGCGATGATACTCCGGCAGTCGGCTTCGCGGCGGGTTTGGAACGAATTTTGCTTGCGCTTGAGTTGCAGAAATGTTTGCCCGAATCGACAAAAAAAATTACCGCGTTCGTCGTTTCAAGCGGCGAAGCGGCTCAAGTTTACGCGTTCAAATTGTTGACCGATTTGCGTCGGAAAAATTTTTCTGCGGCTATGGACTTCGGCAAAAAAAGTTTGAAAGCTCAAATGAAACAGGCGGCGAAGTCGGGCGCAAAATTCGCGTTAATCGTCGGCGAGGACGAAGTTGCGAACTCGACCGTCACCGTAAAAAATTTGGAGACTTCCGCGCAGGAAACAATTCCCGTCGCCGAAGTCTTCGACAAAATCATTTCTTGAAAATTTCTTTGGCGGACGCGTTCAGTGTTTCTTGTGCCGAAAGTGCCGCCTCCAAAAGCGTTAAATTTTCCGTGGACGCGCCCGAAGTTTGCATGGACAGCAAAGAGCCGTTCGCGTCGAAAATCATTTCTTCCAGCGTGACGAGCCGTTCACCGTAACGAGCGTCACGAATTTTTTTTGCGCTCAAAATCCGAATCAGCACGTATTTACAGCCCGCGTCCCTGCCCGCAGTGATAAATCTATCAACTTCGGGTTCGATAAAATCTTTCGCGTCGCCGGAAATATTCCGTGGTTCCGCGAAAATCGGTTGCTCAAAACAATTTTCCAGACTGTCATTAAGCGCGTTCAAAATCAATTTCGCGTCGCCTTTGTTACGGAAATGTGATTTGTCGTAAAGCACGGGCGCAACGTAAATCTGCGCGGCGATTTTGTCTTTAACTTCGTGCTGAAGAGTTCCGCCCGCGTCGTAGTAATCGCGAATCGCGCTGTCGAGATAAACCGCCATTTTGTGTTCGGAGTGATTGTCGCCGCTTGAAGAGTCGTATTTAATCACGTCGCCGAATTCCACGAAACCGAGCGCACGAGTGGATTTTTTAATCACGTCGCCTTTCATGACGATTCGGGTAACGTCAACTTTGTCCTCGTAATTTTTCGCCAACGCTTTGGAGCCGACAGCCGGCGAGCCGAAAGTTATGACGGCGAATTGATTTTTGTCGACACCCGCATCGGCAAGCCGCAAGCCCATGACAATCGCGACCGAGCCGCCGAGACTGTGCCCCGTCAAATAAAGTTTCGCGTTGGGATTTTCCGCCAGCGAAGTTTTCAGCTGCTCAAAAAGCCCGTCGCTCAAAACCACGTCGGCATAATCGCGAAAACCTCTGTGCACGAAAATTTTATCGCCCGCGTGTTTTTCTTTTTCGTCGAGCGGAATTCCGTCGTCAAGCGGCACACGTCCTGCGCGGAAATCGACTTCGACATCTTTCAAACTTTCAGTGCCGGCGACCGCCAAAATTTTCACGTCGCCTTTCGTGGCAAGGTAAGCCTTCGCGTCGGCGAGATTATTTTTTTTCGACAGCTTTTCGATTTGCCAGCCGCGAGACGTAAGCATTGAGCGCAACAATAAACTTTCGTCGCCGCTGTAAGCTCCGAGCGAACACACCGCGCACGTCAAACGAATTTCCGCCGCGTCAAGATTTTTTTCCGCCGCGCAGGTTCCGAAACTCAGCAGAAAAATTATCGTCGCTAAAAATATTTTTTTCATGTCACGCCAAATTTTCTTCGACGATTTCGACGCCGTGACGAATGCAGTCGGGGCACGAACAAAGCATTTTGCCGGTGCCTGCGCCTTTGAGTTCGCGACAAATAATCGCGCCGCTTTTTTCGCGGAAACTCGTCAACATCGCCTTGGAAATTTTCATCGTCGACGCTTTGGATTTCGGATTGTCGAGATTGCCCGTGCTGTTTTTCAAGCCCGCGATTAAAAGTGCGCCCGTCAACGCGCCG
Organism: uncultured Selenomonadales bacterium; assembly: GCA_947165185.1. Classification (GTDB taxonomy): domain Bacteria; phylum Bacillota; class Negativicutes; order Selenomonadales; family Selenomonadaceae; genus Quinella. The sequence goes on along the minus strand of CAMUZL010000008.1, from coordinate 7,985 downwards.
CAAGTGCCGTCCATTGTGCCCATGCCCGCGCCGAAGCCTTCGGTTGCACGGAACAAAATTTCTTTCGGCACGTCGACCAAATCACTGCAGGCGACCGCCACCGATTGCGAACAGCTGTAGCCTTTGCGGTGCAGTTCGTCCGCCATTTGAATTCTTTCGCTCATGTTAAAACATCTCCTTTTGTAGGGATAAGGGATAAGGGACAAGGGACAAGTTTTTTTGCTAAAAGCTCTAAGCTAAAAGCTAAATTTATGCAAACAGACTTTTTATCTTGTCGAGCAACAAACGGAAAAAAGATTTCTGCTCAACGTCAACCGTCGTGACAATGTCCGTCGAAGCCGCCTCGCGACCGTCGGGCAACACCACGCGAATTTTCCCGATAGTTTCGCCCGCAGTTATCGGCGCGCTCAATTCGTTCGGCAAGTCGTAAACAATGTCGTAAGCGTTGTCGTCGCCCGAAAAAACCGGCATGATAATTTCGCCCGAAGTTTTGACGGGCATGGATTTTCTGCGCCCCGAAATTATCGGCAACGTTTTGACGACATCGCCCGATTTAATCAGCGTTTGACTTGACACGCGCCCGAATCCGTAATCGAGCAACTGAATCGAATCGTTCCAAATGTAAAGGCTGTCCAAGACGACCGCAATTAATTGCACACCGTTTTGTTTCGCCGCGCTGATAAGGCAACGTCCCGCCGCCTCCGTGTAACCGGTTTTAATTCCGTTCGCGCCGCGATAAAGCCACAGCATTTGATTTTCGTTGCGATAAATTTTCGTGTCGTCGTGAATCCACGGGAAAGAAACTTCCTTCGCCGAACAAATTTCCTCGAAGTGATCCAGCGTGAAGCCGTGCGCCGCCATAATAGCCAAATCCCGCGCCGTGGTGTAATGTTCGGTATCGGGCAGACCGTTCGCGTTGACAAAGTGCGTGTTCGTCGCGCCGAGTTCGTGCGCCCGCCGCGTCATGTGTTCGGCGAAATTCGCAACATTCCCGTCGACGTGTTCGGCAACGGCAATCGCGCCGTCGTTGCCCGAAATCAACATCACGCCGTAAAGCAATTCGCCGAGCGGAATTTTTTCGTTCACGTCCAGCCAAAGCGTTGAACCTTCCGCGTTGTACGCGCCGGGGCCGACCGTGACAATTTCGTCAAGTTTGCAACTTTCCAGCGCGGTTATCAACGTCATCATTTTCGTCGTGCTTGCGGGGAACATGCGGGCATCTGCGTTGCGTTCGTAAAGGACGTGCCCCGTCGAAGCCTCAATGACAATCGCGGAAGTTGCGGTGACGTTGGGCAATTTGTCGGCGGGGTCAACCGGTCGCGTGTTTTGAATTTGCGTGACGGAGTAACCCGGATTGAGTCCCGAATTTTCGCTTGTCCACGTCTCCAGCGTTTTGACTTCGCCTTGAGGTGTTCTGTCAAAATGCATGAATTCCGAGGCGGGCATTCGGCCGTCGGGGACAGCCTGCGCGGTGCCGAACATCAACGCAATCAAAGTCAACGCAAGAAAAAATTTTTTCATAAGTCCTCCTGGGATTTTAGCTGTTAGTTTTTAGTAGTTAGTAGCTAGCAACTAGTAGCTAGTCACTGTCAGCTCAATACGCACGGAAATTTTTTTCACCGAGTAAATTTTTCAGCGCGGCACGAACGTCGGGCGTGTCGGAAACTTTTAGCAAGGTTTTTCGCCAACGTCCGTCGCGATTTAAAATAATTTTTCTGTCGCCTGCGTGTGTTTCGGAAATTTTTTTGAGTTTTTCGCGCGTCGCGGGCGTGTCCAAAGTTTCCGGCAACGTCAAATAAAAATCGGGCGCGTAATCCTTCGCCGCAATGACCGAATCCGCCAAAAGCAAAATCGAATCGTCTTTGCTTTCGACTTTGCCGCAGACCACGACAATTTCATCGGGCACGGCAAGATTAAGCGTCGCGTTGAAAACTTTCGTGAAGAGCGTCACATCAACTTTACCGTAAAAATCTTCAAGTTGCAGGAATGCCATCGGGTCGCCGCGTTTCGTCGTGATTCGGCGCACGTCCGTCACAATGCCGCCGATTTTGACGCGCTTGCCCAAAAGTTTTCCGTCGTTAATTTCCGCGCTTGTCGTCAGTCCCGAAAAGTTTTCGCGAAAATCGTCGAGCGGGTGACCCGAAACGTAAAAGCCCAAAATTTCTTTTTCCCAGGCGAGAATTTCTTTTTTCGGGCGTTCGGGCACGTCGCGCAACTTGAAAGGAATTTCGTCGTCGCCGAACAAACTTATCGCGCCGTATTTGCGATTGAATTGTTTTTTCGCGCCGGAGGCAATGGCAATGTCGAGCGATTCGAGCAAAGCCGTGCGCCGAGTGTCCAAGCTGTCGAAGGCACCGCACTTGATGAGTTTTTCGAGACTGCGACGCGGACAACTTTTCACGTCCACGCGTGCGCAAAAATCTTCCAGCGATTTAAATTTGCCGCCGCGTTTGCGTTCGGTGATGATACTTTCCGAAGCCGATTCGCCGACGGTTTTTATCGCCGACAAGCCGAAACGAATTGCCCCGTCGTCAACGGAAAAATGCACGTCGCCCGAATTTATGTCGGGAGGCAAAACTTTTATGCCCATATTCCGCGAAAGTTCCACGTAAGCCGAAACTTTGTCCGCGTCCGCCACCGCCGACATAATCGCCGCCATGTATTCCGCAGGGAAATGCGCCTTGAGATACGCCGTCTGCCAGGCAAGCAGCGCATACGCCGCCGAATGCGATTTGTTGAAGCCGTAGTCCGCGAAGTGAGTGAGCAACTCAAAAATTTTTTCCGCAAGCATTTTGTCGACGCCGTTGACTTCGCAACCGTGCAAGAAATTTTCTTTCTGCGCGAGCAAAATTTCGGCTTTCTTCTTGCCCATTGCCCGCCGCAATAAATCAGCCTGTCCGAGCGAAAATCCCGCCAACGTCTGAACGATTTGCATGACTTGTTCCTGATACAAAATCACGCCGAAAGTTTCTTTAAGTATCGGCTCAAGTTTCGGGTGCAAATAATTCGTGACTTTGCGCCCGTGTCTGCCCGCGATGAAATCTTCAACCATGCCGGAACCGAGCGGCCCCGGTCGATACAGCGCGACAGTCGGGATTAAATCTTCGAAGCCTTCGGGTTGCAAGTCTTTGACCAAATTCGTCATGCCCGGCGACTCCATTTGAAACACCGCGCCCGTTTTGCCGTCGGAAAGCATTTTCGCCGTCAATTCGTCGACAAGCGGAATTTCGGAAATTTTCACGTTCACGCCTTGAGATTTTCGGATGTTGGAAATTGTGTCGTCCATAATCGTCAGCGTGCGCAGTCCGAGAAAATCCATTTTCAGCAAGCCGAGTTCTTCGACTTTGTCTTTGTCGAATTGCGTAACTAAAACATTGTTTGACATTTGCAGCGGGACGACTTCGACAAGCGGTCGTTGCGAAATGACGACGCCCGCCGCGTGCACGGAAAGATGTCGCGGAAGTCCTTCGAGTTTGCGTGCGAAGTCCAAAATTTTTTTCGCGTCGGGATTCGTTTCGTATTCGCCGCGCAGAGCGTTGGATTTATTCATTGCGTCATCAAGCGTGATGTTCAGCACGTTGGGAATCATCTTGACAAGTTTCGTCCCGTCGTTGAACGGCAAATTTAAAACGCGCACAACGTCACGAATCGCGGCTTTGGCGGCAAGCGTCCCGAAAGTCGCAATCTGCGAAACTTTGTCCGCGCCGTAGCGTGAGCGAACGTAATCGATAACTTCGTCGCGGCGCATGTAACACAAATCAACGTCAATGTCGGGCAACGTGACGCGTTCGGGATTCAAAAAACGTTCAAACAGCAAATTATATTTCAGCGGGTCGAGTTCGGTAATTTCCAGCACGTAAGCGACGAGACTGCCCGCCGCCGAGCCGCGCCCGGGGCCGACGGGAATTTTATTTCGCCGCGCAAAATTTATGAAGTCATAGACAATCAAAAAATATCCGTCGTAACCCATGCCGTGAATAATTTCCAGCTCGTGATTCAAACGTTCGCGAATTTCTTCGGTGACGGTCGGATAGCGGGCGGAAATTTTTTCGTTGCACAGGTCGCGCAGATAAGTTTCGGCGTCCGAATAATTTTCGGGCAGAGGAAATTCGGGCATCTGAAAATTTCCGAATTCAATCGTCACGTTGCAACGGTCGGCAATTTTCAGCGTGTTGTCGCAGGCTTCGGGCGTGTCGGCAAAAAGTTCGCGCATTTCTTCGGCGGACTTTAAAAAATAATCGTCCGAAGAAAATTTCATGCGATTCTTATCGGCAAGCGTCCTGTTCGTCTGCAAACACAAAAGCAATTCATGAAAGTCGGCGTCTTCGCGGCGCACGTAATGCGAATCATTTGTTGCGACAAGCGGAATGTTCAACTCGGCGGAAATTTTTTTGAGCGCGGCACGAACTTTAATTTCTTCGTCAAGCCCGTGATTCTGCAACTCCAAAAAAAAATTTTCCTGCCCGAAAATGTCGACGTATTCTTTCGCAAGCTCAACGGCACGTTGAATGTCGTTTTGCAAAATCGCACGAGGAATTTCGCCCGCAACGCACGCCGACAGCGCAATCAACCCGCCGTGATATTTGCGCAACAAATCTTTGTCGACGCGGGGACGATAATAAAATCCTTCAATCGCCGCCGCAGACGCAAGCTTGAGCAAATTTTTATAGCCGTCGTTGTTCTCGGCAAGCAGGACGAGATGAAAATATTTCACGCCGTCAATTTCTTCGCGCAGGTGTCGAGACTTTGGCGCGACGTAAACTTCGCAACCGATAATCGGCTTGATTCCGCGTTTCTGCGCCGCCTTGTAAAAATCAATCAGCCCGTACAAGGTGCCGTGATCTGTTATCGCCAACGATTTCATGCCGAAATTTTTCGCCGCGTCGAGCAGGTCGCCGATTCGCGCCGCGCCGTCGAGCAGGCTGTATTCGGTGTGCACGTGCAGATGCGCGAAGTTTCCGTCCGTAACAATCTCCTCCTCCCGAAAAAATTTTGGCGCGATTATATCAAAGGCAGGCTCTTTCTTCAACGAAAAAAATTTCTGCGAGCTATTGACAAAAACGGGCGGCGGGATTATGAATTTTCTTGCGACGTGAAGTTATTGATAATTTGATTCGCGGCGATAGAGTTTGCGTCATCGTAACGTCGCGGCGCGAAAATTGGTTGGTTACTTTTTAAAAGTAACCGCGAACGAAATGGCAGGTGATACCGTTGGTTGAAGTCTACAAATCGCAGGAGTCGGGTCATTTGGAAAAGTTGACGCTGAAAACGTTGCAGAAAGGCTCGTGGATAAACATTGTCGACCCGACGCCGTATGAATTGCGCGAAGTCAGTTCGCTCACGCAGGTTGAGCCGGATTTTTTGCGCGCCGCACTCGACGAAGAAGAACGCTCACATTTGGACACCGAAAGCGAATCGGTAATGATTTTAACGAACGTGCCGATTGTCTACGAAGAAGAAAGTTACGACACCTTGCCGCTGTCAATCATCTTGACGAAACAATTCATCATCACGGTTTGCCTGGAAGAAACGCCCGTAATGGCAAGTTTCAACCAACGCACGGCGCGGCTCTTCCACACGTACAAGCGCACGCAATTTTTGTTCGAAATTCTCTATCGTTCGGCGACGTTTTACCTGCGTTACCTGCGACAGATAAACAAACTTTCGGACGAAATCGAAGAGCAACTGCGCCGCTCAATGAAGAATTCGGATATTTTGCGGCTCATGGAACTGCAAAAAGGTTTGACTTATTTCAACGCGTCCTTGCGCTCGAATGATGCGGTGTTTGAAAAACTTTTGCGACTTCGCAACAGCCGCAGCGTCGAAGGAATTCTGGAAATTTACGAAGAGGACGAAGATTTACTCGAAGATGTCATTATCGAAAACAAACAGGCGCGCGAAATGGTTGAAATGTACAGCCAGATTCTTTCGCAGATGGCGGATATTTTTTCGTCGATAATCTCGAACAACCAAAACATGGTTATGAAATTTTTGGCGGCAATGACGATTATCATCGCGGTGCCGACAGTTATCGCAAGTTTTTTCGGAATGAACGTGCCCGTGCCGCTCGCGGAAAATTCTTTGGGATTTTTAATCGTCATCGGAATTGCACTTATCGCGTCGATAATCGCGGCGATTGTCTTTTGGAAAAAACACATGTTCTGGGGCTGATTTTGATGAGACGCCCGCAAGTTAAATGTCCAATAAATTTTTTCCCGCGTGCAAAAGTTCCGTGCGATTAATTTTCGCATCGGAAACGTCGGCGGGGAAATTAAATTGTTCGCGCAGGATTTTTAAAACTTCGCTCGGCTTGAAACTTCCTTCAGGCGTGATTCGCACGGAAAATTTTATCAACAGCTCGTCGCCCGTCAACGTCAATTCGACAGGAGCGGCGGCAACGTGACGTTGCATCCAATTTGGACAGCGTCCGAGCGATTTTGACATCTCACCACCCGTAAGAAATATTTTCACGGGTTCGGCGAGATATTTTTTTGCGTCGAGTTCGCGAGTCTTTTTCGGCGTCACGCGAGTGAATTTTATTTCGGGCGCGTCGTTGAAATTTTTAACCGAAACCTGCGCGGCGTCAAAAAATTTTTCGTCGAACGGCAAACGAATTTCGTAACGCGACAAGTCAACCAGCGACATCACGGGCTGAACTTTGCCGCGAAGTTTTTTCAGACGCAAAATTTCCGCGCCGTGGGGAAGTTGTTCGTTCAAACGTTTGGCAACTTCCGCCGCGTTAATCGGTGCCGTCAATTCAAAGTCGACGTATTCGCAATCGCTTGTAACGCCGACAGCCAAAGCCGTTGCGAAAGAAACTTTTAAATGCGGGTTGAAACCTTCGCTCCACGCGGCGGGAAGTTTCGACCGAAGCAACGCCCGCATGAAAACATTCATGTAATCCAAATGGCTAAGCACGGAAATTTCTTCGCCCTTGCGAATTTGAGCACGATATTTGGTAGGGACAAGGGAGAAGGGACAAGGGACAAGGGAATCGACGGGCGGCGGAAATTTTTCGTTCGCGAAATCAACGACGTTGACGCCCAAATTCATGCAGACGCCGCAACCCGTGCAACCGGTTCGCCGACAATCCCGCGTCGTTTCCGCACGCAACGATTTTTCAAACTCGGCTTGCAGAAAACTTTTGTCGACGGCGGGGGACGTGTGCTCCCACGGCAACGGCTCCCAAAGTTCGCGCTGACGTTCGCTGAAATATTTCGGGTTAATACCGCAACTTTCAAAAGCCGCCGCCCAAATTTCGGGCTTGAATAAATCCGACCAGCCGTCAAATTTCGCGCCGTTTCGCCACGCAGTTTCAATCACTTTCGACAACCGACGGTCACCACGAGCCAACGCACCTTCAAGCACGGAAAGTTTCGCGTTGTGCCAGTTGAAAGTTACGGCCTTGTCGCGAATCACTTCCCGCAAAAATTTTTGTCGACGCTCAAATTCTTCCGCCGAAATTTGCGCGCACCATTGAAACGGCGTGAACGGCTTCGGCACGAAACAAGACACGCTGACGGTAACTTTCACGTCGCGGCGATTTTTTATCGTGCGGTACAGTTCGGCAACTTTCTGCGCCAAATCGGCAATCCCGCGCAGATCGTCATCGGTCTCCGTCGGCAAGCCCATCATGAAATAAAGTTTGACGGTCTTCCAACCTTTGGCGAAAGCGGCGGCGCACGCGTCGAGCAAATTTTTTTCGGTGACGTTTTTGTTGATGACATCGCGCAGGCGTTGCGTGCCGGCTTCGGGCGCGAACGTCAAGCCGCTTTTTCGCACGGTCTGAACTTTTTCGGCAAGCTCAATCGAAAAACTGTCGACGCGCAAACTCGGCAGGGAAAAGCTGACTTTTTCGTCGCGGAAATCTTTTTGCAAATCGTCAATCAATCGTCCCAAACAGGAATAATCGGCACTGCTCAGCGAAGTCAAAGAAATTTCGTCCCAACCGCTAGCGTCGATTAATTTTCGCGCACAAGCCCGCA
>CAMUZL010000007.1 GCA_947165185.1 uncultured Selenomonadales bacterium | reverse complement strand
CCGGCGACAGAAAAGAAACCGCGCAGGCTATTGCGAAGGAAGCCGGCTTGATTGAAATTGACGACGCCATTGTCATCACCAGCACCGAACTCAACGCAATGAGCGACGACGAAGTTAAAAAAGCTCTCCCGAAAATTCGCGTCATTGCCCGCGCACTGCCCACGGATAAAAGCCGTCTCGTTCGCTTGGCGCAAGAATTGAATTTGGTCGTCGGTATGACGGGCGACGGCGTCAACGATTCGCCCGCGCTCAAAAAAGCTGATGTCGGTTTCGCAATGGGCGGCGGCACCGAAGTCGCCAAAGAGGCTAGCGAAATTGTTATCCTCGACGACAACTTCAAGTCAATCGGCAAGGCGATTCTCTACGGCCGCACAATTTTCAACAACATCAGAAAATTTTTGATCTTCCAATTGACGATCAATGTCTCCGCAGTTTTAATTTCGTTCGTCTGCCCGTTGCTTGGTTTGGAAAATCCTTTATCAATTGTGCAGATTTTGTGGATAAATTTGATAATGGATGCGCTCGGAGCACTGGCATTTGGTGGAGAACCTGCACTGGATCGTTACATGGAAGAGGAACCGAAACGTCGCGACGAAAAAATTCTCAGCCCTTATATGCTTTCAGCCATTGGTGTTGGCTCACTGTGGAGTTTCGTTATGGGGCTGGTGTTCCTGCTGACAGATTTCTCGCGCAGTTTCTTCCGCGATGTGAACCCCGAAGGAGTCAACATCACGTTTGGCGGTGACTCAGTGTACTTGCTGACAGGTTACTTTACATTTTTTGTTTGCTTGGCTGTGTTCAATGCATTCAACACGCGCACAAATACGGTCAACGTCTTCGAGCATATCGGCGAAAACCCCGGTTTCTTGAAAGTCATGGGGCTTATCGTTGTCGTACAAGTCATAATGACGCAATTCGGCGGCGTAATTCTTCGTTGCTTCGGTTTGACTCCGAGCGAATGGGCGTTCGTGCTTGCAATGGCAATTACGATAATCCCTGTGGACATTTGCCGCAAGCTGATTATGGGCTCGAAATAAAAATCAGCTGTCGTCGCGTTGAAGCAAATACTCAATCGGCTTGTTGAAAATTTCGACGAGCCGATTTTTTTCTTTGTCATTGAGACCGCGAAGACCGCGAATTTTACGGGAAATGGAGCTTGAATCTGAGTCCATAAGCCTTGCAAGTTCAGTATATGTCATTTGGTGCGTTTCCAACTCGGCGATTAAATTTTTGAAGGGACTCGGACGACGATGCGGCGAATCTTTCGCGCAAAATGACTCGTCGAGTTCAAGGAGATATTCAATCGACTTGTCGAAAATTTCAACAAGTTTGGCTTTATCTTTGTCTGTGAAACGAATTTCAAGGCGCATTTTGGAAGAAACACATGCCGTTGTAAGCATCAAAAGTTTTGCCAACGCTGAATAAGACATTTGACGCGCATCCAATTCGGCAATCAAATTTTTGTACGGGCTGTAGCCGCGTTTAGCAACTGAAAATTTTGAGCAAACTTCGGGGGAGCGTTTTTTACCTGCATTTGCTGCTCCGATTTTTGCGCGGGTTTCCAGCGAACGCGGTTTCCCATATTGAGGATTGTTTTCGCCCATATTCTTCAAAGAAAGTTTCGCACAATGTTCGGACGACAGCGGTTTTCCTTTACGCGCCGCAGAAATTTTATCACGATGTTCAGGCGACAGGTGTTTGCCAAAGAAAGGGTGATTTTCCCTGCTCATTGACGTTGATTTTTTTGCTCTCGTTTCGTCTGTACAGCCGACAAGTCCTTCGCCGCCGTCGGTGAGGTTGTAGCCGTTCGGGGCTTTGGTGTTGCGGGCTTTGATAAAATACTTTTCCCAGAAGTCAAGTTCCGCTTTGCTGTAACACACCTTCAAGACGGCGAGAGCAAACAGATCTTTACCGTGAGAACGAATAGCATGGCCGATGTAATTTTTTTCGTAAGTGTGCTCTTTGAAACGTTTTTTGAGTGTACGAGTCGTCTGCCCGACGTATTCCCTGTCGTTGGTGCCGTCGATGAGCAGATAAACAATTCCAAACGGTTCCATAATGCATTTCCCCTTTCAAAAGTTGACAGCGCGGCGCGGGCGTTGTAGAATCAAAATGTGTTTATACGGCTCCGCTTTGCTGGTTTGAGTTTTCAACGACACAATCTTAGCACTGCAGGGCTTTTTTTGTCAACGAAAACGGCGGCGGGCAATTCGCGAACAAATAATTTTTTTAAAGCTCTGCGCTATAGTTTTGTTTGCAACGACACAATCTTAGTACTGCAGGGCTTTTTTTTGTCAACGAACGCGGCGGGCAATTCGCGAACAAATAATTTTTTGCAACAGGATATTTCGGCGGCGTGAAGAATTTTTCCGTTAAAATATCCCGTATTTTTTTGGAGGAAAAATTCAATGACCAAAGAAGAGTTTTTACAATTTTTACGCGACCCCGAAGTCTGCAAAGAAATTTTCGCGATTGTTAAAAAAGGCGGCAAGCCCGCAACTCCCGCACAACCGCAAGTAGTTGCCGCACCACAAATTCAGCCGACACCGCAATTTGTGCAACCTGCCGCGCTGAAAGTTCAACCGACTCCGCAACCCGTGCAACCTGCCGCGCCGAAAGTTCAGCCGACGCCACAACCGACTAAACCCGAAGCGACGAAAGGTTCCGGCTCCCTTGCCGACAAGTTGAAATTCCTGCGCGGGCATCTGGACAAAGTTCGCGAAGAAGAACAAATCGCGGCGACGAAAGTCGAAGAGAAAACTCCTGCGGAAAAATATACCGTAATATCGAATCGCCGTTGCCCGATTTGTGAAAAAGATACCCGCGTCGTCAAAACCAAGTCGCGAATCAACGTCGAGAAGCGCGATTTGGATTACTGCATTCACTACAAAGACTTCGACCCGTATCTTTACACGGTTCTTTCTTGCGAACACTGCGGTTTCGCGGCGGAAGAGAAAAAATTTACAGGTGCCTGGCCGAATAAACTTAAAGAAACGTTGCGCGAATTTTTAAAGCAAAACGATATGAAGTTGCCTTTCGTCGAGGAACGCAACGTCGAAGATGCGCTGTCGCTTTTCGAGTTGGCAATTTTGTTTTCGGAAATGACAGATCAATCGAAAGGTCGACAGGCGATTTTGAATTTGAACGCGGCGTGGGTGTGTCGTTGCGAAGGTTTTGCCGAAAGAGAGCGCGACTTCATGGAACAGGCCGCCGAAAATTTTGCCGTTGCATTGGAAAATGAACGCTGGCCGATTAACGGAATTTCGGACGATATGGCAACGTATCTTTGCGCCGCGATTTATTTCCTGATTAACGAATACGACAAAGCGACGAACTGGCTCGGCAGAATAATGAACAACGCGAATTTGCGCTCCAGGGCACCGAAACTTTTTGAGCAGGCACGCGACATGTGGCAGGACATCAAGCGCGCCAATAAAGCTTAAGTCGAGGATTTTGTCATGAACGAAAATTTTTCGCTCGCAATTTCCGTGATTGTCCCGATGTACAACGCGGAAAAATTTTTGCCCGTGTGCCTTGAAAGTATTTTGAATCAAACTTTTTCGGATTTTGAATTGCTCATCGTCGACGATTGCTCCACAGATTCAAGCGCGACGATTGCCGAAAATTTTCTCGAACGCTTCGGCGGGCGGCTGAAAATTATTTCACTCCCCGAAAACACGGGCAGCGGTGCCGTGCCGCGAAATGTCGGGCTTGATTTATCGCAAGGCAAATACGTTTACTTCATGGACGCCGATGATTTTTTGCTCGATAACGCACTGGAAATTCTTCACGATTACGCCGAAACTTTTCAAGCGGAGGTTGTTTACACGGAGCGCGGCTTTAACTGTGTCGAAGATATTTTTTCTCAAGCTCTCGTCGAAAGTTTTTGGAACCCGCCGAAATTTGCTTCGGAACGGCCGATATTTGAAACCGAAAATATTTCTGAGCGCGTCGAAAAATATCTTAAGCTTGCGTTTGGAATGCCGCCGTGGGAAAAATTTTTCCGTCGTGATTTTCTCGTCGACAACGACATAAATTTTCCCGCAATGCGCATTTCCGAAGATCTCGTTTGGACGTTCAAAATAATCTGCGCAGCGAAAAAAATTCTTCGCGTGCCGACACCGCTTTATGTTCACCGCACAAATAAAATTTCGATGACCGGAAGAAAACGCACGCCGCAAGACGAATTAAAATTTTGGCTCAATCCGCTTTTGACGGGAATTGACTGCCTTGATGAATTCATGAACGGCTTTGAAATTTTCAATCGGGCGGACAACTTGCGCCTGCGCGTCCTGAATTTTTTCGCGAAAATCCAATTTGACTTCATGGCGGATGTTTTTAAAACTTTGGAACGACACGAAGTTTATAAAATTTTCGTCGAAGAAATTTCAAAAAGCAAAGGTGACCACACAGCTTTGATTGCCTATATGATTTTGATGACAAATTTTTATCGAAATGAGCTGAACAAATGAACGAAAATTTTTCGCCCGCAGTGTCGGTGATTATCCCCGTGTACAACGCGGAAAAATATTTGCCCGTGTGTCTTGAATCAATTTTGAATCAAACTTTTTCGGATTTTGAATTGCTCGTCGTCGACGATTGCTCCACAGATTCAAGCGCGACGATTGCCGAAAATTTTCTCGAACGCTTCGGCGGGCGGCTGAAAATTATTTCACTCCCCGAAAACACCGGCTCGGGCGTCGTGCCGCGAAGTATCGGGCTTGATATGTCGCGGGGCAAGTATGTCTTTTTCGTCGACAATGACGATTTTCTTGTCGACAACGCGCTTGAAACGCTTTACACGGCGGCGGAAAAATATTCTGCGGATGTCGTTTACATGGGGAGATATTTTAGTTGCGGTGCAGAGCCCGTCCCAAAAGATGCAACCGTCGTTACTTGGGGCACAACGTTCATTGACGAAGAGCCGGTGCTTGACGTTGACAATTTTGCCTCAAGGATAAAAAATTTCTCGAACAGCAGTATCGCTTGGTCGCCGTGGGCAAAATTTGTGCGGCGCGATTTTCTTGTCGACAACAAAATAAAATTTTCCCCGTTGCGAATTTTGGAAGACGGCATTTGGACATTTAAGCTCCTGTGTTTGGCAAAACGTTGGTTGCGCGTTTCTAACCCGCTTTATTTTTATCGTCAAGTCGAAACGTCACTGACCAACAACGTCAACCGAACTGCGCGGGAAGGAATAAAACTTTGGCTCAATCCGCTTTTGAACGGCACGCAAGAACTTGATGAGTTTATGAAACGTTTTGAGTTTTTCAAGCGGCATCCCGAATACAAATTGCGTGTAATTCATTCGTTCGTAAATCCGGCTTTCCACTTCATGAAAGACGCATTCAAGCAACTTTCTCCCGGGGAACTGTACGAACTTTTTTTGCAAGAAATTTTGGCGTCCGACAAAAATCATTCCGTGCTGATGGCGTATCTGTTTTTCATCGCAAACATTTACCGAAATGAGCTGAAGAAATGACCGAAAATTTTTCGCCTGCAGTTTCCGTGATTGTCCCCGTGTACAACGCGGAAAAATATTTGCCCGCGTGCCTTGAAAGTATTTTTATTCAGACCTTCCAAGATTTTGAATTGCTTCTCGTCGACGATTGCTCGACCGATTCAAGCGTTGCGGTTGCCGAAAAATTTTTTGAAAAATTCAACGGGCGGCTGAAAATTATTTCGCTTCAACAAAACACCGGCAACCCGTCAATCCCGCGCAATGTCGGGCTTGAGAATTCTCGCGGCAAGTACGTTTTATTTGTAGATAACGACGATTTGTTGATGAACAACTCGCTTGAAATTTTTTACGACTTCGCGGAAAAATTTCGGGCGGATGTCGTCTACACTCGGCGCGGCTACATGTGCGACGAAATTGGAAATGTTACCGTTGCGGCTCTCGATAAAAATTCCGCGCCCGTCGAAAATCCGACACTCGAAACTGCTGACATTGGCGAACGCGTGAAAAATTTTTTGCGGACGTGTTACGGCTGGGCACCGTGGGCAAAATTCGTGCGGCGCGATTTGCTCGTCACGAACAAAATTTTTTTCCCGCGTGTGAAAATTTCCGAAGACGTGCTTTGGTCGTTTAAAGTCATCTGCGCGGCGAAAAATTTTTTGCGCGTGCCGAATCCGCTTTACGTTCACCGCGAATTGAAAAATTCTTGGTCGCAAATTGAACGGGAGTCTGACGACGAAATAAAATTTTGGCTAAATCCGCTCGTCAAAGGTTTGGAATATCTCGACGCGTTCATGGACGAAAATAATTTCTTCGCTCTGAATCCGAATTATCGCTTTGAAGTTACGAATTTTTTTGTTAAAATGCAAGTCGCGGGAATGCTCGGCGCGCTCGAAAAATTGAGTCGCAACGAACTTTATGAAATTATTCGCCGCGAATTTTCCGCAAGCCGACACGCCGCGTTGATTGCAAATCTTTTCGTGTTCATGGCTTATTATCGCGACAAAAATCGGGGGTGACTAGATGCAACTCGGCAAGGGACAAAAAATCCCGCTCAACGAAAATAATCTGGTAATTAAATTTGACAGACCGACAACCGCGCTGGAAATTGATACGGCGGCTTTTTTGACGGGCGCGAACGGCAAAGTTGCGGGCGACGAAGATTTTGTTTTCTACGGCAACGCACGCCACAATTCCGGCTCCGTAATTTTGAGCGGCGACGCGTTGGAAATTGACCTGTCGAAAGTTCCTCGGCACGTCGAAAAAATTTCACTGACGGCGACGATTTACGACGCGGAAAAACGTCGACAAAATTTCGGAATGCTTCGCGGTGCGGTGTTGAAAATTTTCGGCACGCGTTCGGAAATTGCAACCTTCCCGCTGGAAAATTTCACCGTCGAAAATGCGATTGTCCTCGGCGAAGTTTATCGTTACAAAGGCAGTTGGAAATTCAACGCGACGGGTGCCGGTTTCAGCGGAGGACTTGCCGCGCTGTGCAACGATTTCGGCATCGAAGTCAACGACGCTCAACCCGCGCCGCCTCCACCGCCGCCCGAACCTAAAAAGGAAGTCATCGAGCAAAAATCGGAAAAAATTTCCCTGAAGAAAGGCGAAAAAATTTCCCTGACAAAAAAGAGCGACAATACTCCGATAATTATAGAAAACGGCTGGACTGCAAAGGGCAAGGATTACGATTTGAAAGCGTTGGTACGCTACCGTGACGGTAAGTTGATTTACGTAGGCGCGGCGAATGAGGATGAAGTTTTATCCACTCCCGAAGGAGCAGTTCGGCACGGCGGTGACATCAAGTCTCCGGGCGAGATGGAAAAAATTTTGATTAAGTGGCATCCCGACATTGCCTCTGTTGCCGTCAGTTCATATTCCGCACTGGAAAACGGTTGGGGTTCTTTCAAAAAATACGGCGTCTTTGTGAGAATCACCAACGGCAAACAAATCATAGAAATTCCTGCAGCGAGTACAAGCAACAATTCTTTTTCGTATACACTTTGTTTCGGCGAAATTCTTTTCGGCAAAGATAAAACCATGGAAGTTTCTGCATTGGAAATGTACAGCAGTTTTTCTTCCGAGCGGCGTATCGGCTATGATGGCGATAAAGTTAAAATGGATATCGGTCCCGTCGGCAAACCTAAAAGTAAACCTGAAAGCAATGACAGTTCCGGCTCTTTGTGGAGTAAAATATTTGGGTGACAGATGATTTGGAGATGAAACTAGATGCAACTCGGCAAGGGACAAAAAATCCCGCTCAACGAAAATAATCTGGTAATTAAATTTGACAGACCGACAACCGCGCTGGAAATTGATACGGCGGCTTTTTTGACGGGCGCGAACGGCAAAGTTGCGGGCGACGAAGATTTTGTTTTCTACGGCAACGCACGCCACAATTCCGGCTCCGTAATTTTGAGCGGCGACGCGTTGGAAATTGACCTGTCGAAAGTTCCTCGGCACGTCGAAAAAATTTCACTGACGGCGACGATTTACGACGCGGAAAAACGTCGACAAAATTTCGGAATGCTTCGCGGTGCGGTGTTGAAAATTTTCGGCACGCGTTCGGAAATTGCAACCTTCCCGCTGGAAAATTTCACCGTCGAAAATGCGATTGTCCTCGGCGAAGTTTATCGTTACAAAGGCAGTTGGAAATTCAACGCGACGGGTGCCGGTTTCAGCGGAGGACTTGCCGCGCTGTGCAACGATTTCGGCATCGAAGTCAATGACGTTCAACCCGCGCCGCCGCCTCCTCCGCCGCCGGAACCGCCCAAACCGAAAATTGATATGAATCGTTCGGGAATGCGTTCCAAAGGCATCAACATGGGTCGCAGCGGTCAAAGTTCCCCGCCCGTCGACACACGCCGTGAAGAGCCGCCTCAACCGAAAAAAGTTGAACTGCGCAAGGGGCAGAAAGTCAGCCTCGTCAAAAAAGGTTCCTCGCTCGGCGAAATTGTCATCAATTTGAATTGGAGTCAGCCCGCGCAGAAATCCGGGTTCTTCGGGCGTTTCAGGAGCAATGCCATCGATTTGGATTTGGCGTGCCTGTTTGAGCTTGAAGACGGAAGCATTGGTGCCGTGCAAGCTTTGGGAAATAATTTCGGTGAGCTGAATTACCCGCCGTACATTGCCCTTGACGGCGACGACAGGACGGGCGCGGTTGCAGCCGGCGAAACGATTCGCGTCAACGGAAAATATATCAACGACATTCGCCGAATTTTGGTCTACACGTTCATTTACGAAGGCGCGGCGAATTGGGAAGAGGCCAAAGGCGTCGTTACCGTCAAATGTCCCGGCAGTCCCGAATTAATTGTGCGCATGGACGAATACGGCTCACGCAAACGCACCTGCGCCATTGCCCTGCTTGAAAATATCGGCGGCACGTTCAGCGTCGAAAAAGTTGTGGAATTCTTCGACGACTCGGAACAAATGGATCGTGCCTTCGATTGGGGCTTGCGCTGGAAAGTCGGCAGAAAGGATTAAATCATGGGCGTTGATTACTGGTCGAATCATGAACTTGTCGGCAGGGCAATGAACGTGACTTTGCGGGAGATTTTGGCGCCTTACATTGCCAAAGAACTTTTCGACAGCTACGGCAAAGATAACTGGTGGACTGAAGGCGTCCTGAATGTCCTGCGCGAATATCAAAAGACGGATTTGCCGACGGGCGGAAGCTACGAAGAACTTGTCGAATCGCTCGACATACACCGCTGTTTGATCTTGATTGAAATTCATTGGCGAAAAATTTTCAGCAAGAAACATCCGCGAAAATATCTTGATTGGGTCAGAGAATTAAAAAGTGTTCGCAACGAATGGGCGCATACCCATTGGAAAACTTTTGACGAACGTTATACGACGCGGGCTCTCGATACAATGTTGTATGTTTGCGAACAGCTTGACGACGAAAACGTTACCAAGTTGCGGGACATGTTGAGCCAACGCGTTCAAAACAATGTTGAAAGTTCCAATGCGTTGAATCCTAAAGAAAAATCTGCGCGGGAAAATTCGACGACATCTGATTCAAGTTCCGTCAGCCTCAAAAGAAACGGAAATTTTTCCGCCGACGACTCGCGGGAAAATCCTCCGTCAAATATTACCAAAAAGAAAAGGAGAGGTTCATCAATGGCTATCAGTTTGCAGAAGGGTCAGAAAGTCGATTTGACGAAGGGCAACCCCGGCTTGAAGAAACTTTTAATCGGCCTCGGCTGGGATGTCAACAAATACGACGGCGGCAGTGATTTCGACTTGGACGCGGCGGCGTTCCTGCTCGGTGCCAACGGCAAAGTCAACAGCGACGACGATTTTGTTTTCTACAACAACCTCAAGCACAAGAGCGGCGCGGTTGAACACATGGGCGACAACTTGACGGGCGAAGGCGAAGGCGACGACGAAGAAATTAAAGTTGACCTCGAAAAAGTTCCCGCCAACGTCGAAAAAATTGACTTCACCGTCACGATTTACGATGCCGAAGCGCGCAAGCAAACGTTCGGGCAAGTCAGCAACGCTTACATTCGCGTCGTCGACGAAGTGACCGGCAAGGAAGTCATCCGCTACGACCTCGGCGAAGATTTTTCCGTTGAGACTGCGGTTGTCGTCGGCGAAATTTATCGCAATCGCGGCGAGTGGAAATTCAACGCAATCGGCGCGGGCTGGAGCGGCGGCTTGGCGGCTCTCGGCAAAAACTACGGCGTAAACGTGTGATAAGGGACAAGGGAGAAAGGTTAAGGGACAAGGGAGAAAGGTTAAGGGACAAGGGACAAAGGTTAAGGGACAAGAAAATTATAGTACGTTGCTCATTTGTCCCTTATCCCTTCACTCTTGTCCCTTATCCCTTCACTTTTGTCCCTTATCCCTTCACTCTTGTCCCTTATCCCTTCACTCTTGTCCCTTATCCCTTCACTCTTGTCCCTTAAAAGACTCTCGGCTCACGTCGGGAGTCTTTTTTTGTTGCAACGTTGAAAAATTTTTCGGCGACAAATATAATCGTTGCGGAGTGATTTCATGAAAATATTTTTTTCAGCCGGCGAAGTGTCGGGCGACGTGCACGGCGCAAGTTTGGCTCGCGAAATAAAAAAAATTTCCCCGTCAACCGAACTGCTCGGCTTCGGCGGAGATTTAATGGCGGCTTCGGGCGTTCGGCTCGTTCGCAACTGCAAAGATTACAACGTCATGGGCGTCGTCGAAGTCATAAAAAATTTGCGGCGGATTTTGAAACTGCTTGACGACTTGACGGAAATTATCCGCGCCGAACGTCCCGATTTACTTGTACTGATTGATTATCCCGATTTTAACTGGCGGCTTGCCAAACGCGTGAAAAAATTCGGCGTAAAAATTTTATCGTATATCCCGCCGTCGGCGTGGGCGTGGCGCAAAGGTCGTGCGAAAACCTGCGCGGCGATAGCGGACGAATTCATTGCTATATTCCCGTTCGAGTTGCCCGTTTACGAACAGGCGGGCGCGAAAATTTCATTCCTCGGCAACCCGCTGGTCGACACAGTCAAGCCGTCAATGTCGCAAGCCGAATCGCGCAGATTTTTCGGCGTCGCGGAAAATGAACACGTGATTTTATTAATGCCCGGCTCGCGTCGACAGGAAATAAAACTTTTGTTGCAACCGATGCTTGACGCGGCGAAAATTTTATCCGAAACGCGCCCGACGAAATTTTTTCTGCCGATTGCGGACGGCGTCGACGAAAACTTTTTGCGGCAAAAAATTTCTGCGGCGAACGTCGAAATAACTTTGGTGAATTCGTCGCGGCGATATGACTTGATGAGCATTGCGGACGCGGCGGCGGCAACTTCGGGCACGGTCGTTTTGGAAGCGGCGTTGTTGAATTTGCCGTGCGTGGTGCTGTACAAAATGGCTCCATTGAATTTTTTTATCGGGAAACTTTTGGTCGACATAAAATTTTTCAGCCTGCCGAACATTCTTGCGGACGAAAAAATTTTGACGGAACTTTTACAAGCCGAAGTCACGCCCGAAAATATTTCCGCCGAAGTTTTGAAACTTTATCGCGGCGAAGAAAATCGGAAATTCGTCGTTGAGAAATTAAAACTCTCCTGCGCCAAACTCGGACAAAGCGGCTCTGCGGCTCGCGTTGCACAAAAAATTTTGGAGGTCGCCAAAAGTTAGGAAATTTTATTTCTAAAAAGCCACGCCGCCAATGGCAAAGTTATCGCCGCCAAAATCAACATCGGCACGAAATTAAATGCAACCTCCGCGATTGTGCAACCTTCCAAGTAAATTCGCCGCAAAGAGTCCAATGCGAAGCGCAACGGGTCGATATACGTCACGATTTGTAAAATTTCGGGCATGTTCGCGACAGGAGTGGCGAATCCCGACAATAAAACCATCGGCAAAATCAAAACAAAGCAATAAACCATAACTTGTTGCATGGAATTTGAAATTGCCGAAATTGACAGCCCCAAACCCGTGCAACTGAGCGTAAAAACGAATAAAGTTGCATATAACGGCGTCAAAGTGCCCGCAAACGGTATTTCAAACACGAATCTGCAGATTAAAAACACCAAAGTTGCTTGAAAAATGCCCACGACGACCGGAATTACCGATTTTCCGATTAAAATTTCTGTCGGAGACAGCGGAGTTACCAAAAGTTGGTCAAAAGTGCCCTGTTCGCGCTCACGAGCGACCGATAATCCCGCCAAAAGCATGACTTGTACCAAACTCAGCAATCCCATCAGCCCCGGAAGAAAATTCCAACGAGTTATCAAGTTCGGATTGAACCACGCGACCGTTTCAAGCCGAATTTTGTTTGTGGAGCCGAACTCGTCGACGATTCGTCCCAAATATCCGCTTGCAACCGCCGCAGTCATCGTATTTCGTCCGTCAGACACGATTTGAATCTTTCCGACGCGTCCCGAAAGAATTTCTCGGTCAAAATCGGGCGAAATCGTCAAAACAAGTACAGAATCGCCCGAATCAATCGCCGAAGCGACTTCATTTGTGCCCGAAAGTGTTTTTACGCGTCGAAAAACCTTGCCGCCCTCCAATTTTGCGACGAATTCGGTTGAAATTTTGCTCCGATTTAAATCCAAAAGCGCATAAGGCACATTTTCGAGATTAAATGTCGCCGCGTGCCCGAAAAGTATCGTTTGAACGATTACCGGCGCGATTAAAATCGCTCTCGTGCGCGGATCTTTCGCCGTCGACAAAAATTCTTTCAGGATTAGCACTTTCACGTGCAAAAAAAAGTTTTTCAATCAGTCCACCCGCTTTTTGGTGATTTTTAAAGCCAATCCGATAAAAAATATCGCGTAAAGTACCAGAATCGAGCAATTTTCTGCTATCATTGTCCAATTATTGCCCGCGAGGAACAGTGTTTTGAGCAATTCGAGGTAATATGTCGGCGGAAGTGCGTGTCCGATTGTCGAAATGAAGTTCGGGACGCTCCTTAAGTCGAAAATAAAGCCCGTGAGCATTAAAGCCGGCATAAAACTGACGATTAGCGAAATTTGAGCCGATAAAAATTGACTTTTCGTCGCTGCAGAGATTACAAGCCCGATTCCGAGCGAAACGAATAAATAAATCACCGACGAGAGCAAAATTATTGTCAACGAGCCGTGAATCGGCAATTTATACAGGAATTTCGCCGCGATTAAGCACAAAATGAACCCGAACATTGCCACAACGAAGTACGGAATGATTTTTGCAAGCAAAATTTCGATTAAACGCACCGGAGTAACGAAAATTGCCTCCAAAGTGCCGCGTTCCCACTCGCGAGCCATCACCAAAGCCGTTAAAAACACTCCGACTATCGTCAAAATCAGCATTATCAGCCCGGGAATGAAGTAAAACGTGCTTGAATTCGCGTCGTTAAACCAAATTCGGCTTTCAATCGCGATTTTTCCCGAATTTATCTGTCGAATCGAGCCTTCGACGTAATTTTGTACCGAAGTTGCCGTCGCTGAGTCCGCGCCGTATAAAATCAGCTGTAATTTCGCCTCTCCGCGTTGAAAATCGCTTGAAAATGTCGGCGGAACTCTCAAAATCGCCTCAACTTTACGTTCACGCATTAAAATTTTCGCTTCAGCCATTGACGTGACGTATTTAGTCGAAAAATATTTAGATCCGTCCAAAAAATTCATCGAATCATGAGCTGCAGGCGAAAAATCTTCCAAAACGACCGCGACGGGAACATTTTTTACGTCCAAAGATATTCCGTAGCCCATAATCAGGATTAAAACGATTGGCAAGACCGCTCCGATTAAAATTGAGCTGTTATCGCGGGCAAGTTGAAGAAATTCTTTGCGAATCAGCGCGCTTAATCTGCGAAAAAACTTCAAATCAGCCACCTCCACGCGAATTTTCGACGATTGAGATAAAAATTTCGTTCATGGTTGAATTTTCGTTGCCAAACTGCCTGCGAATTTCCTGCGGCGTGCCCAAAGCCAAAATTTTTCCGTGATCTTGAATCATCATGCGGTCGCAGTATTCGGCTTCCTCCATAAAATGCGTCGTAATGATAATTGTCGTACCTTTTGCGGACAAATCGGTTATTTGTCGCCAGAAATCGCGTCTTGCGAGCGGATCAATGCCGCTTGTAGGCTCGTCGAGGAATAAAATTTGCGGTTTGTGCAATAAAGCCGCCGCCATCGACAATCTTTGCTTGTAACCGCCGGGTAAATCGCCCGAATTTTGATTTTCCGAGCCGCGCAAGTGAAATTCCGTCAACAATTCGTCGATTCTTTCCCGCAAATTCGTTCCGCTCAAGCCGTATGCGCCGCCAAAAAAGTTTAAATTCTCTTCGACGGTCAAATTCCCGTACAGAGAGAATTTTTGAGCGACATAACCGATATTTTCACGCGCTTGAGTCCGTGCAGTCCGCAAATTTACGCCCGCAACGCTCAAAAAACCGTCAGTCATTGGCAAAAGTCCGCAAAGCATCCGAAATGTCGTAGTTTTTCCCGCTCCATTGGGGCCGAGCAAGCCGAAAACCTCTCCGCGACGAACTTCAAAGTTAGTTTTATCCACCGCCGTGAAGTCGCCGAATTTGCGCACGAGATTTTTCACGACGATAACAATTTCGTCCGAAATCGGATATTTTTCGTCGAGATAAAGCTTTTTCAGGTTGAAAACGCGCTCAAGATTATTTTTTTCGTCGTCGTGCAACAAAATCATGAAGCCGTCTTCGAGTCTTGCGGGAATTTTTTCGATCGGAAGCTTAATTTTTACCGAATATTGTTCCGCATCGAAATTTTTTTGCCCGATAAAGCGCACAAAGTTACCTTCGGGCACCGAATCGACGACAAAATTTTTATCGTCAAGCAAAATGCTCTGCAAAATTCGCGTCGGGAAATTTTCGGGCGTTTTTACGCGAAAACAACGCCCTTTTGCGACGGATTTTATATCATTTGGCGAGCCGCTCATTAAAATTTTGCCGTGATTGACGACGAAAACTTTTTCGCACATTTCGGCTTCATCCATGTAAGCCGTGCTTACCAAAACGCTCAAATTTTCGTCTGCGACGAGTTTTTTTATGATTTCCCACAGTTCGCGGCGTGAAAGCGGGTCGACACCGACTGTCGGTTCGTCCAAAAGCAATAATT
This sequence comes from uncultured Selenomonadales bacterium, assembly GCA_947165185.1. Taxonomy (GTDB): domain Bacteria; phylum Bacillota; class Negativicutes; order Selenomonadales; family Selenomonadaceae; genus Quinella. The sequence continues at coordinate 11,286 of CAMUZL010000007.1, read as the reverse complement.
CCGGCGAACGCACCAAAGTACACGCCAAACCGAGCTTTTGTTTCATTCCGCCGGACAATTTTCCCGCCAAACGTGCCGTAAATCGTTCCAAACCCGTCATTTCGAGCAATTTTGCGAATCTTTCACGTCGAATTTCGGTTTTTACGCCGTGCAAGTCCGCGTAAAGCGTCATATTCTCCGAAATCGTCAAATCTTCGTAAAGACCGAAGCGTTGGGGCATGTAAGAGATTTTATTTTGGATTTTTTGTTCGTTTCCGCACACCTCAAGCCCCAAAACCGTCAAATTTCCCGAAGTCGGAGCCGTTAAACCCGAAATTAATCGCATAAATGTCGTTTTTCCCGCGCCGTCGGGTCCGATTAACGCCGTAAGCGTTCCGTAATTCATTTCAAAGTTAAAATTATCGAGCGCGACGACGTTTTTAAACGTTTTTGTAAGATTTTTTGCTGAAATAATCATTTTAAGTCAATCTCAACGGTCGCAGGCATTCCCAAACGCAAAATATTGTTCGGATCTTCGACATAAACGCGAATTTCGTACACCAAAGACGTGCGCAACTCCTCGGTTTGGACAGTTTTTGGCGTAAATTCCGCAGTCGACGAAATATAACCGATTTGCCCGATTAAATTTTCGTTCGGGAAGCTGTCGACAAAGATTTTTGCGGATTTTCCTTCAAAAACTTTGCCTAAATCGGTTTCGTTGACGTAAGCGCGAATCCATTTGCGTTCGTTGAGTGAGATTTTAAATACGGGTGCATTTGGCGACGCCATATCGCCGATTTCGAGCAATTTTGAGCGAATTACGCCGTCAGTCGGTGAAAATAAGTCATATTGCGTCAATAAAAACTCCAAACGCGCCAATTCGTCCCGAAAAGCTTGTAATTGAGCCTCCGCCTCGTCAATTTCTTCGTAACGCGTGCCCGCCTGCGCCAAATTCAGCGATTGTTGCGCCTGTTCGAGCTGTGCGGCTTTGTTTTCGTAATTTAAACGTGCGGAAGTCAATTCGTCGCGAGTTATCGCGCTTCCGTCGGTTTCGTCGTAAACTTTTTGAATTCTGTCGTAATGTTGGCGCGCATCGAGCAAAATTTTTTCCGCTGCGGTGACTTGTGCTTGAATTTTTGCCAAATCTTCCGGTCGAGTGCCGTTTTTGAGCCTCAACAAAACCGCTTCTTGAATTTTTATCTGCGAACGGGCTTTTTCGAGCGTCAATTTTAATTCTCGGCTGTCCAAACGCGCCAAAAGTTGCCCGTTTTTGACGGAATCGCCTTCTTCGACGAAAATTTCAGAGATTCGGTCGCTTTGGCGGAATGCAAGCGTCACTTCGCGAACATCGACGTTCCCGAACAGTTTCAGCGACGTTGAACGTTCCGCCTGAACTTTTTCATCGTGATTCGAGTAAAAAAACGCGCCTGCGACGACCAAAACCAGCAAAATCGCCGCGAAAATCTTTTTTGGCATGGAAATCGCCTCCTCAAAATATTTGTTTTAACGTTTGCATAAAAAAATCAGCGCATAATGCCTCGGAAAAAAATTTCCTGCGCTTGGGCGAAATATTCATCAAAACTTTCATCCGACAGGCAGTTTTTGGCAAAATTCGGCATGAGAAACGCGAAATGCGCCACGCTGAACAAAAAAAGCGTAATGAATTCGGGTTTGACGTCCGAACGGAAAATTTTTGCTTCAATGCCCTCCAGAATAATTTTTCGGGAAATATTTTGCACGTTTTTAAGTTCGGCATCGATTTCAGCGAAAAATTCGCTCGGTTGATTGATTTCCGTCAATAAAATTTTTGTCGTGTGCGGTGAACGCTTATAAGTCTCACCTATTGCCGAAAAAATCATTTCCAGCTTTTTTACGGGCGAAGATTCGCGTTGATTAATCGAATCAGCAATTCGGTGAGCGTTTTTGAAGTGTTCGCGAAGAATTTCTAGATAAAGCTCGCGTTTTCCGCCGAAATAATACGAAATTGCCCCGATATTGCCGACGTCCGCCGTTTGAAGAATTTCGCGTACCGAAACGCCCGAAAAACCTTTATCGGCAAAAAGTTTTGTCGCCACAGCAAGAATTTTCTTCGCCGTGTCGTCCTGAAAGTGTTCCATTGCCGTCATCTCCGTCTAAAACTTATGTTTTACCGCTCGAAGTATAAAAAATTTCCCGGTTCATGTCAATTCGTTGAAAAAATTTCTGCTTGGAAATATAATCGCGTCGAAAAACATTTTTATTCGAGTGGTGACAACCGTTGAATTTTGATTTACAATTCTTTGCAGAGGATGCGCTTGAACATCAGACGCCGAATCAACTGCGCAAGGGAATTCGTTCCCTGAAAAAGAAAATCGAATTGCACTTGGCTGAAATTGAAAATCCTGCCAAATACTGCGAAGACTGGCATTCAAGAGACGAACGAGCGAAACTCGGCTTGATACGCCATTGGCGAAAAGAAATTTCTGATACTGAAGAATCCATACAAAATCGAATTGACGAACTTGCAAAACGAGGTGAATCTTTATGAGCGAAAAACTCAATTTTGACGAGATGCGTTATGTAATTCATCGCGTTATGAAACACGGCTACGAATCAATTCAAGAGGCCAAAGACGACCCGTGCGAATTCAACGAAGGTCGCAAGTTGGCCTATTACGAAGTACTCGACACGATTTACAATCAGCTGGACATTTACGAACAAGACCCGAAAGATTTCGGCTATCCCGACGACTGGGAAAAACCATTTTTTGCTAAATGAAGAACCATACGAGGTGACGGCTTTTGAATTTTGATTTACAATTATTCTCGGAACGCAATTTAAAAAATCAGACATCGAATCAACTTCGCAAGGGCATTCGCTCACTAAGTAAAAGAATCGAGGAACACTTTGCCAAAATCGCTAACCCCGAAAAATATTATTCGGATTGGAATGTTGAAAAGGACAAGCAAGCAGGACGAATCGGTCATTGGCAACACGAAATAAAAAAATTTGCCGAATCAATTCAAAGTCGAATCGACGAACTTGCAAAACGAGGTGAACAACCGTGAATAACACAATGGATTTGGACGACGTGAAATATATAATCGGTAGCGTCATGGAATACGCTTACGAATCAATCGATGATGAGAAAAAAAATCCCGATGAGTTCAACAAAGGTCGTTCGTTGGCTTATTGGGAAGTGCTTGACACGATTTATAATCGGCTGGAGATTTGCGAACAAGACCCAAAAGATTTCGGCTACCCTGACGATTGGGAAAAGCCTTTTTTTGCTAAATGAAAAACTATAAAAGACTCCTTGCCTACATCAAGCCGTATCTGGGGCTTTTCGGGCTGGCGATAATCTGCATAATTTTGGCGTCGGGCGCGAATCTTTACTTGCCGTGGATTATCAAAGACATGATCGACAAAGTGCTTGCCGAACGCGATATGGAAATGCTCAACTTCATTTCGGTCAGTATCGTCGTCGTCTTCGCGTTCAGAGGATTTTTTTACTACTGGCAATCGTATCTGGTCTCGTATATCGGTCAGCGCGTTGTCGTGGACGTGCGCGAAGTCATGTTCCGCAAATTTCAGCGAATGCCGATGGCTTATTTCGACAAGCACCAGACCGGCGAAACGATGAGTTATTTGACGAACGACGTAAACGCAATTCAATCCGCGCTCGTCGACAACTTAATCGATATGTTCACCGAAGGCGCGATTTTAATCGGCTCAATCGCCATGATGCTTTATCTCGACTGGAAATTGACGCTTTTAACTTTGGTGACGGTGCCTTTAGTCGGCTCGGCAATGCGCATTTTCGGCAAGAAAATTAAATCGACAAGCCGCGTGATTCAAGAGAAACTTGCCGACATTACGTCACTGTTGCAGGAAAGTATTTCGTCAATCCGCGTGGTGAAATCTTTCGTGCGCGAAGGTTACGAAATTGAACGCTTCCGAGTCGAAAACGAATTGAATTTCAAGGCGACAATCGATAACGTGAAAATTTCCAGCCTGTTGACGCCGACGGTTGAATTTCTTGCGGCGGTTGCGGTGACGTTTATCGTCTGGTTCGGCGGCTATGAAGTCGTCAACGGAATTATGTCGGCGGGCGCGCTTGTTGCGTTTTTGACTTACGCCGTCAACCTCGCCAACCCCGTCAAAAGATTGTCGCGAATCTACGGCAAAATTCAAAAGGCAATGGCAGCGATTGACAGAATTTTTCACGTGCTCGATATGCCCGAAACCGTCAACGACAAACCGGACGCGATTGAACTGCCGAAAGTCAGCGGGCGCGTTTCCGTCAAAAATGTGACGTTCAGTTATGACGACGTACACAACGCGCTTGAGGACGTGAGCTTTGACGTTCAACCCGGGCAAATGATTGCATTCGTCGGGCCGAGCGGCGCGGGTAAATCCACGATAGCAAATTTAATTCCGCGCTTTTACGACGTGACGGCGGGCGCGATTGAAATTGACGGACACGACATCCGCGACGTGAAAGTCAATTCCCTGCGCGAGCAAATAGGTATCGTGCCGCAGGAAACTTTGCTTTTTTCGACGACGGTGCTTGAAAATATTCGTTACGGGCGATTGGACGCCACGGATGACGAAGTTATCGCGGCGGCAAAAGCTGCCAACGCCGACAAATTTATTCGCGAACTGCCCGAAGGTTATCAAACGCAAATCGGCGAACGCGGGCTGAATTTGAGCGGCGGTCAACGTCAACGCATGGCGATTGCGCGGGCGATGCTCAAGAATCCGCAAATTTTGATTCTCGACGAAGCAACTTCCGCTTTGGACACGGAGAGCGAAAAAATTGTTCAGGCGGCACTTGATGATTTGATGGTCGGGCGGACAAGTTTCGTTATCGCGCACAGGTTGAGCACGATTTTTGCGGCTGATAAAATTTTCGTCATTGACAAAGGTCGCGTTTGCGAATCCGGCACGCACAAAGAACTTTTGGAACTCGGCGGCGTTTACAGCAACCTGTACAACATACAATTCAGTTCGCTCTAAAAAAATTTTTAGCCGTTTCCAATGCAAAAAATTTTTTCGCGTGCTACAATCTGTTCATAACCTTTAAGGAGAGATTTTTACCATGAAAAAATTTTTGACAGCATTGCTTATCGGCGCGTTCGTTTTCGGCGTCGGCGCAACAAATATTCAACCCGTCAGCGCGGCTTCGGACAAAGTCAAAGAAACTCACGACCAATTCGACAAAGATAAAAAGAAACACGACGGCGACAACTCCAAACCGCCCGAACCGCCCAAAGATTCCAACGGCAAACCGATGGCTCCGCCCGACCGTGACGGCGACAACTCCAATCGTCCCGAACCGCCCAAAGATTCCAACGGCAAACCGATGGCTCCGCCCGACCGTGACGGCGACAACTCCAATCGTCCCGAACCGCCGAAGGATTCCAACGGCAAACCGATGGCTCCGCCCGATCACAACGGCGACAATTCCAACGTCCGCAAATAATTTCCACGAAAAAAATTTTGTGAGGTGATTGTCATGATGAAAAAATTTTTGAGCGCTCTGGTGCTTGGCGCATTCGTTTTCGGTTTGGGAGCAGTGGACGCTCAAGTTGCAAGTGCGGCGTCACCTTTCAAAAAACCCGCGTACTCGCAACATAAACCAAAACCGCCGCAAAATAATAAATCCAACGGTGAACAAACCAGACCGTACCGCGGAAAGACTCAACAAAAATACCGTTGATACCCGATTGTTCCGAAAAGCAAATCCGAAAAATTTTATACGCAAGCAAAAAAATCCCCGACGTTTTCGCCGAGGGAAATTTTTTTTCGTCAGCAAAAAATTTGGCGAAAAAAATTCAGAAAGCTCCCGAAAAATTTTCGGTAGCTTTTTTGTTTGACGGAAAAAAATTTTTTGACAGAGGATAACTTATAAGTATAATTGTAAATGGTTTCTCAAACTTTCCGATTCATGAAAAAGAGGTGATTTCTATGAGCGCATTTGTTTTCAAGATTCAGCGTTTTGGCGTCACCAGCAACATTACCGCCAAAGGCAACAACGTTTCTGCCACAGGCACCAATTACGCCGACAGCATTTATACCGGCGGCGTGAACGCAACAATCAGAGCCGACGAAGGCGACGACACAATCAACGTTTGGAGTAGCGGCAACGTCTTTGTTTTCGCCGACGCGGGCAACGATCAAATCTACATTTCCAGCCTCGGATCAGGTGCAATCGTCAACGGCGGCACAGGAAACGACCGAATCAGTTTGAAAAGCGCAAACAACGTCCTCCAATTCACGAAAGGCGACGGCAAGGATACTGTCTACGGCTACGTCGCGAGCGACAAAATTTCTCTCGGCGCGAATGACACTTACACCACAACGACCGTCGGCAACAACAACGTTTTAATAAGTTTGGCGAGCGGCGACGCAGTGACTTTAATCGGCGCGAAAGGCAAAACCGTTAATATTGTGGGCGGCAAAGAATCAATTTCCGGCGATGACAAAGGAATTAACGTCACGAACAAAAAAAATAAAACCACTGTCACGGGTACCGCTTATGCCGACACAATTTCAAACAGCGGCACCAAGGTTAAAGTCACTTCGGACGCGGGCAACGATTCAATCCAAGCTTCGGGCGCGAATTCCACGATTAATGCGGGCGCGGGCAACGATACCGTTTTGGTAATGGCGAACAATAACGTCGTGAACTGCGGCACGGGTACGGATTCAGTCGGCGTCAACGATAAAGTTACCGGCGGCACGATTAACGGCGGCGACGGTGCAAGCAGAGTAAACAACTGGGGAAAAAATATCGTCATCAACATGGGCGACCAGGCCGATTACGTTTACAATTCCTCAACAGCTTCCGGCGCAAGAATTTACACGGCGGCGGGCAACGACACAATTTCAAACAGCGGCACCAAAGTTACAATCAATTCGGGCGCGGGCAATGACACAATCGGAACTTTTGGCGCGAATTCCACGATTAACGCGGGCGACGGCAACGATACCGTTTTGGTAATGGCGAACAATAACGTCGTGAACTGCGGCGCGGGTACGGATTCTGTCGGCGTCAACGATAAAGTTACCGGCGGCACGATTAACGGCGGCGACGGTGCAAGCAGAGTAAACAACTGGGGAAAAAATATCGTCATCAACATGGGCGACCAGGCCGATTACGTTTACAATTCCTCAACAGCTTCCGGCGCAAGAATTTACACGGCGGCAGGCAACGACACAATCCAAAGTCTTGCCGATAAAGTCACGGTCAACGGCGGCGGCGGCAACGATCAAATCAGTTTGAGCGGCGCAAACAATGTCATTCAGTTCACGAAAGGCGGCGGCAAAGATACCGTTTACGGCTATGTCGCGAGCGATACAATTTCTCTTGGCGCGAACGATATTTACACTACAAAGGCCGTCGGCAGCAACGACGTTTTAATCAGCTTGTCGAGCGGCGACGCGGTGACTTTAATCGGCGCGAAAGGCAAAACCATTAACATCCTCGGCGACCCGACGCCTCCCGACCCGAAGAAATTGACCGTCACCAACTCGACAAAATCGCCCGTAACGATTGGTTCGGCTGTTGAAATCGTCGACGCCTCCAAACGCACGAAAGCCGTAAAAATCACGGGCAACGATTTGGCAAACTCAATCGTCGGCGGCACGAAAAATGATTCGCTTTACGGCGGCGCGGGTGCCGACACACTCAAAGGCAACGGCGGCAACGATAAAATTTTCGGCGATGTCGGCGACGATTTACTCTGGGGCGGCGCAGGTAACGACACTTTGACCGGCGGTGATGGCAACGACGTTTTCATTTACAGCGCGGGCAAAGACGTTATCGTCGATTATGCGACGGGCGACAAAATTTCTCTCGGCGCGGCAATTTCAAAATCCTCCGTCAAAGGTTCCGACGTTATCTTTACAATCGGCAGCGGGTCGCTCACCGTCAAAAATGGCAAAGGTAAAACGCTCAGTCTGATTGATTCTGCGGGTAAAGAATCTTCGACGATTCTTCCCAACTCCAACGGAATTAACGTCACGAACAACGAAAATAAAATCACCGTCACGGGTACCGCTTACGCCGACACGATTTCAAATTACGGCGACACCGTAACCGTCAACGCGGGCGCAGGCAACGATAAAATTTACAACGACAAAGGCGACTACGTTTTGATAGACGCGGGCAACGGCAACGACTCAATCAAAGGCAACAACGATTATGCAACAATTCAAGGCGGTTCGGGTTCGGACACCGTCACGGGCAATCACTGGCGCTCGAAAATTTACGGACAGGGCGACAACGATTTAATCAGCCTCACGACCTACTGGTATAACACAATCAGCGGCGGCGACGGCAACGATACAATCATTTCGGGCGGCAGTGAACTTTCCGTAAGCGGCGACGCGGGAGCAGATCAAATCACTTTGAGCGGCGACAGCTTAACCGTCAACGGCGGCGCGGGCAACGATAAAATCAGTTTGAGCGGCGCAAACAATGTCATTCAGTTCACGAAAGGCGGCGGCAAAGATATTCTCTACGGTTACGTCGCAAGCGACAAAATTTCTCTCGGCGCGAACGACACTTACACCACAAAGGCCGTCGGTAGCAATGACGTTTTAGTCAGCTTGACGAGTGGCGACGCGGTGACTTTAATCGGCGCGAAGGGTAAAACCATTAACATCATCGGCGGCAAAAAACCGGATCCCAAACCCATTAACGTCACGAACAACGAAAATAAAGTCATTGTCACGGGTACCGCTTACGCCGACACGATTTCAAATTACGGCGACACCGTAACCGTCAACGCGGGCGCAGGCAACGATAAAATTTACAACGACAAAGGCGACTACGTTTTGATAGACGCGGGCAACGGCAACGACTCAATCAAAGGCAACAACGATTATGCAACAATTCAAGGCGGTTCGGGTTCGGACACCGTCACGGGCAATCACTGGCGCTCGAAAATTTACGGACAGGGCGACAACGATTTAATCAGCCTCACGACCTACTGGTATAACACAATCAGCGGCGGCGACGGCAACGATACAATCATTTCGGGCGGCAGTGAACTTTCCGTAAGCGGCGACGCGGGAGCAGATCAAATCACTTTGAGCGGCGACAGCTTAACCGTCAACGGCGGCGCGGGCAACGATAAAATCAGTTTGAGCGGCGCAAACAATGTCATTCAGTTCACGAAAGGCGGCGGCAAAGATATTCTCTACGGTTACGTCGCAAGCGACAAAATTTCTCTCGGCGCAAATGATTCTTACACCACACACACCAACGGGAGCAACATTTTAGTCAGCTTGACGAGCGGTGACACGATGACTTTGACCGGCGCGAAGGGTAAAAACATCAACATCGTTGGCGGCAAACCCACTCAGCGAGAAGTCATTAGAAAATTCATGGCGACACTGGACACGACAATTCAACAAGGTGAACAGGCTCTCAGCGAAGCAATAGCGTCCTGCTCAAATTTCACGAGCTACGACCAACTTTTGAAGCAAATTTTGAGAGACGTGAAAAAGGCGGGTTCTGCCGATAATTTCTTGAAAAATTATTGCGGCATAAATCTTGACAACGCGGACACCGGCGCAATTACCGGCTCCGATGCGGGCGGCACGACGACCAAAACTGCCACGTCAATCGTCCCCGAAGATGGTTCGCTGGTAGAATTTAATTCCGGCGAACGGTTCGAGGTCAACGGGCTGACAGTCAAGCTGGGTGAATTCATAGGTTCATCTGAATACGCGGGCAATGAGGTTATACGAAGTTTCGATGACTTAAGCAAGAACGAAGTTTATCTTTGGCGGTCTGTTTATACTTGGTGGATAAGAAACGGACTTGACCTGATTGCCAAAAGTTACGACAATAATTTCAGTTTCTCGTCCGACAGCTCCGCTGCCACAAAAACTCTTTGGGTTATTTTTGAAAACCAAGGTGATAACGAAACCAGGGCGACGACGATTGGCGGTCCCAGTTACTCGAAAAAATCTAAGTACGACCTCGATCTCGTCATCAACATGTACTACTACGGCACGGCGTCGGGCAAAGACGGTGCTGTCGGAAACGACTTCCTCGACCGTACAATCGCGCACGAGCTGACCCATGCCGTCATGCGGGCGAATATCGACTACTTTGATTATCTGCCCGCGTTCCTCAAAGAAGGTATGGCGGAATTGACGCACGGCATTGACGACGACCGCACGAATGACATAAGAACCTTGGCGGGAAATTCGACCAAACTCGCTCAAGCCTTGGTACTCGATACCAACAATGTCAGTGTTACCGGCATTAACAATCCGAGTTATGCGGGCGGTTACATTTTCCTGCGCTACCTTGCCAAACAAGCGTCCACCACTTCAAACGTTACAAATTCTTCGCTCAGTCAAGCCTCAAGTTCGAATCAATCTTCAAGCGCGAATCAAGTCGCCGCGCTTGCTTCTGCGGCAACCGACAGCTCGAATAAAAATTCCGACGCGGGAAGTACAAGCACTTCGATTACAAATTCAAACGCCGATTCGGTGAGCGCGGAAAAATCTGCCGCGACAATAATCGTCACGGATTCGGATGAAAATTTTGTCGCGCTCGGTAAAAATAAAAGCGTCGATGCTTCGGAGCGAACGCTTGCGGTTAAAATCACGGGCAGTGCGTCCTCGGATTCAATTCTCGGCGGCGCAGGTGCGGATTCGTTATATGGCTTTTCCGGCAACGATTGGATTTCCGGCAACGCGGGCGACGACAAACTTTACGGCAACGCGGGCGACGACACACTTACGGGCGGGCGCGGCGATGATTCCCTGTGGGGCAACGCGGGCGCGGACACGTTCATTTACGGCGACGGCGACGGCAAAGATGTAATTTTCGGCTTCGACGGTTCGGATATGCTGGAAATTACGGGCGGATTTACGGCGGAAGTCACCGATTCGCAAATTTCTTTCAAAGTCGGCACGACAATCGACGCCGTTATTTTGCGCGATTACACGGCGACAACTTTCAACATCAACGGCGACGATTACGAAATCAGTGACAGCAAACTTGTTAAAAAATAATCTGCGCGCTTGAAAAATTTTGCATGAAAAAAATCCCTCGACGTTTTCGCCGAGGGATTTTTGATTTCGTGGAAATATTTTCGTCGAGCTTTAAACTTCGACGACGATTGATTTACATGCCTGCTTGAGCCTCAACTTCCGCCGGCAACATGATGTTGCATCCAATTTGTTTCACGTTGCGACAAAAATTTTACATGCCTGCTTGAGCGGCAACTTCCGCTGCGAAGTCAGTTTCTTTTTTCTCGATGCCTTCGCCGAGCTGATAACGGGCAAAGCGCAAAACTT
>CAMUZL010000006.1 GCA_947165185.1 uncultured Selenomonadales bacterium | reverse complement strand
GTTGTGTGACGGACAACGATAGCCGCAGTTGACGTGAATCGGTTTGCCCGCCTTTTCGCGGAGCTGTTCCAAAAGTTCAATTAGTCGCGGGTCAACGCTTCCTTGTCCGCAACAGTGACAGACGAATTCGGACGCGTTGAAATGTGAGCCGACAGCTCCCGAAGATTTATTCGGTACATCAAGCACGTCGGGCAAAGGTTTTTCATTTTGGAAATAATCGGTGACACCGCGAGCGATTGCACGGGCGAAGTCGTCTTCGCGCTCAACCAGCAACTTCGCGTCGTCGGGATTGTCAATAAAAGCAGTTTCAACCAAAACGGCGGGCGCGTCCGTATGCAAGAGCACGTAAAAATTTGCAGTCTTCACGCCGCGATTCACTACGGGCAAGGAATTCACCAGTTGATTTTGGATGCACGTCGCAAGCCGTGTGCTCTTCATACCGCCTGAGCTGAAAGTCTCGGTGCCTTTCGCAGTACCAGTCGCCGCGTTGCAGTGAATTGAAACGAACAAGTCGGCTTTCCATGCGTTTGCGTCGAAACAGATTTCGCCGAGCCCGTCGTACTGAAACAACTTTACGTCGTAGCCGACAGCGCGAAGATACTTTTCAACGCGTTGACCAATTTTCAAGACAACGTCGGCTTCACGAAGTCCGTTTCCGCAAGCGCCGGGGTCAAGTTGCGGGTCGTGTCCGGGATTAATGAATATTTTCATGTCAATCACTCCACAATCATAATGCATAATCGCTTGCAGTTGGCGGCGTGAAGTCGTAAGTCCAAAGCGCAGTGCCGTCGAAAATGCGGAAGTGGTCAATATAACCGTTAAAGAAATTTGAAGGTGTCGCGTTAGCAACCCAGCAACCGATATAGAAATCGCCCGATTGTTGTGGAATGCTTATTGATTCGGTATGTGCCAAAGTTCCGTCCAAAAACGCGAGTACCTGATTTGAGCTGTGCCGATAAACAAGCGCGACGTGATAGCGTTGATTGGCTTGAAAGTTTGAAGTCAAGACGCGGTTTGTCGCATTTTGCAGCGTGAAATACAAATACCCGCGATATTGCGTGATTGTAAGCGTGTCTAAATCGCTCGTCGTGGTGAGGTCGTAAAGTTTGAAAGCCGACATCCATTCTTGGTAGGCGTTGGCTGAATTCAACCAAAAATCGATGGTGAAGTCTCGCCCGCCAATTTGACGCGTGAGCTTAAAGTATTTTGACGAGCCGTCAAGATACAACGCGCCGTTTGAAAGTGTCGGCGAACCAACAATCGTCCACGCGTTACTACAAACATCCTCCGACGCCGAATAATCAAACGGCAGATAGCTGACCAAAGTCGGGTCGCCGCTCACACGCAATGCGTTGTCGTGCTTAAAGCTGAAGACGTAGTTGCCCTCGCGCACTTTTAAAAGCGGGTAAACGTCCGAAGTGTCATACCACAAGCCACCGTCGACAGTCATGGGCGTCGTGTCGATGAAATAAGTATCCGCCTCAATCGTTGCAGGGGGCGGATTTTCAAGCGGCGTCAACGTTGCCGTGTCATATGCAAAATCGTAAATGTAGTTACCGTGGCGGAGCCGCAATTTGGGTGTGCCGTCAACCTCTTGCGTCCAAACGCCGCCTTCAATCGTCGAAACGTGGTCGCTGAGGGTATAAGTCACGCTGTTTTCTCCGCCCGAAACGCTTGCCCACGTGCCATCGCCGCGAAGAAAATAATTTTCCGCACCAATGCCCGGTGCAGGGACATTGCCCGCGACGCCTGCGGTAATACTCGTTGCGCCCGTGAAAATTTCGCCACCCGCGCCGCTCGTGATTGAAAGTGTCGTGCCGTCAACCGCAATCGTTTGAACATAGTCGTCAATCTTCGTGTCAAGCGCGGAAATTGAACTTGTGGCGTCCGTCGCAAAGTTTTCTCGCGCGACAATCTCGCTGTTGATTTTGGTGTTCAGCGCGGACTGCGAAGTCTTAATATCGTCGACTAACCGCTTTGCTCCGTTTTGGTCAAGATATTTTGCCATAGCTAATCCCTCCCGAAATTAGGACGGGTCATCTTCCGAGGCGGTGAGCACGTTGATACAACCGAAATCGCTCAGATTCGCGCCGATTTTTTACGACGAAGATTTTTTCCGCTTGCTCTGCGAAATTAATTCGTGGTGACATTCCGGCGAACAAGTTTGGGTCTTGCGATATTTGTACACCGAAAATTTTTTGCCGCAGATGACGCAAGTGCGCTCCTCATAATAAATTTTGTTCGCGTGAATGTAATGGTTCCAACATTGCGCGTTGCAAAAATGTTTATCGCCGAAACGACTTGAGTGAAATTTTTCAATCTCCTTGCCGCAGTAATCGCAACGGTAAGAAATTTTATCGTGACGGTTGTGCCATGCCCGATGTTGAGCCGCCGTCATGATTTGCAGATTTGCGATGCGATTGTCGCCTTTGTCACCGTTGCGGTGATGAATCACGTAGCCGTCGGGAATGTCGCCGAAGTGAAATCGCCAAACTGCCTCGTGAAGAGAGACTGCGCGATAAAAATGTCCCTTTTTGGTTTTGGCGAAGATTTGCCCGTTGAATTTCGCGTGCGTCTCGTCGAGAATTTCGATTGCCGGCGTCGCGGGCTTTGTCAGCTCGTCGATTTTTCGCCGCAAGTATTCGTTCTCGCTTTTCAACGCCTCGTTCTCCGTCAAAAGTTTTTGTTCCGTGTCTGTCATGGATAATCGCCTCCGTGTGTAATTGACTTTGCACGCCGAAACGATTAAAATGCAAAAAAACAAATTGCCTGCGTCTCCGCGTGCTGTGAGATTGGTAACACGATTAATCTAGCACAGTCGGCGTTGCAGGTCAATTTTTTTGTCGAAAAATTTTTTGACGTGGCGGAGCAACCGATACAATTTCGGTGTCGGCGAAACGCTGAAGATTAAATCTGAAATCCATTTGTGTCACCCTTTCATTGGAGCAAAATTTGTTTGTATTCTTGCGGAATTTTCGACCAAGGGACGGTTTTCATCATCTCGGCAAGAGCCGCCTCAGTCACGCCGCCGCCCGCTCCCGAAATGCCGTTGACTTTATCTGTACGCGGGAATTGCGGGGCAGCATTGACGTTAAATTTCGGTGCGGGAGTATTGCGCGAATCAAAAGCCGCCTTCGCACGCGAAAAGAAATCGCGAATAACCATGAAGTCGGAAGGAACCGGCACGTTGTTTTCAATGCGATAACGGGCGTCACTTATCGCCATTTTGTCAAGGTCACTTTGCTGGTTGAAAAATTCATTCGCCGCGAACTGCTGAACTGCCGCGAAATTATCAGCCGCCTGCTGACGGGCAACGTAGTCATTGAACGCCGAAACGGATTGATTCTGCATGTAAGCGCGCCGCTGGAATTCCTGTTGCTGATTCGCCTGCGCAGTCAGATAGTTATTGTAGACTGCGTTTTCGGCGATTTTTTTTGCGAATTTCCACTGCTTAATTCGCGGGTCTTCGTCGTCCAAATAATTCAGCTCGTCAACTTGCTCGTCCGAAAAGCCCGACAACTGCTTTGCGCCGTAAGTTATTGCGTCCTCAAAATTTTTAATCAAGTCTTCCGTCAAGTTTTGAATCGGGGGCTCGGCTTGCTGTTGGGGCGGCGGAGCTTGCTGATAACTTCCTTGCGCGGGTTGTTGCATTTGCGATTGCGGTTGAGGTTGCGCGTTCAAACTGCCGTAGCGTTCGCGATAAGCCGCAAGTTCCTGTTCGTATTCGTTTTTCTTGTCGAGAGTCTCTTTGAAGCGCGAATAGGAAACTTTGACGTTTTCGGGGTCGTTCGCGTCGACGGGAGAGCCATCCGAACTTTTTGGTGCATCGGTTGATTGTGACGCTTTCGCCATAATGTTTCGCGCCACGTCCTCGGAAATGCCGGCAAGTTCCTGCGGTATGTCGTCGGCGAATCTTTGAAGGTCGAACATAAAATATCCTCCGTTCATTTTATTGCGTTGTAAATGGAAACGAGTGCGTTGTAAATTTCTTCGGGCTTGTGCACGCGCTTTGAATTAATGTCATCGATAATTTTCAAGCCGAGATTTGCCAACGCAGTCCGTAAATTTTCCACAGCCGCGTTGGATTTTTCATCGTTGGAAAATTCATCAAGCAACGTTTTCAACGCGGCAAGTATTTCGTTGCGCGTTTCGGGATTGGCAAGCGCGTTTGCAATCGTTTCGAGAGCAGAATTAAAAATTTTCAAGTCACCCGGTTCGTCTTTTTTAGCCACACTTTCACCGCCTTAAACAAAACAGACGCGAAGATTTATTTCCCCGCGCCTGCCGTTTTTCAGTTTTTAAAACATTGCGTTGATGTCCGCCTCAGTCGCGATTTCGGGCGACAAAAGCATAAACTCGCCGCTCGCCTCGTCGTAGACGTAATGATCTTTACTGCCCGATTCAAGGTCGATGTAAATCTTGCCGACTTCGCCTTGAACTTCACGCGGGCAAGTGGTGTGGTTGCCGTTCGCGTCAACTTTGTCGTTATAAAATTTCGTACGATTGTTGAGCGTGACGACGTGAATCGCAACAACGTCCGCGCCGAAATTTGCGGGCAATTTGTCACTCAGGATAATTCCGTCACCGTTGACAATTTCTTTAAACGCTTCGGCGCGGCGATAAAATTTGAGCTGTGATAACGTTGCGGCGCGTCAGCTGTTTGGTTACTTTTTAAAAGTAACCGCGTCAATTTCCGCGTTGCTCAAAACATTACTTTCGCTAAGCGGCGTGTAACCGAGTGCACCCGTCACATTGCTCGCCGTCAAGCTGATTTCGCCGTTGCTGTCGACGGAAATGTTATCGCCGACGCTCAAAACGCTCGCAGACATTGAATTTTCAAGAGCCGTGAGTTCGTCTTTGGTCGCGTAAGTCGCCGTGATTGAATTTCCGTTCGCGTCGTTGACGGCACGGTCTGCGGTCGAAACGGCACTGCTGATTTGCACGAACTGTGAACCACTCCAGCGATATTGCGCGCCTGAATCAATGTCGATGTAAATTTTACTGCGTTCGCCCGTCGCAAATTCCGCATCTGTTATGAAATTTTTTTACGCTTCGGCGCGGCAAAAACATTTAAATTATCGTAACGTTACGGCGCGTCAACTGTTCCAAGCGGCCGGCATCCTGATTGGTTTTGAAACGTTGCAAGCCTGCCGCGTCAATAAATTTTGCCATGATAAATCACCTCTGAAAATCTACAACAAATTTGTGCTGTCCGCGCTCAATCAACGCACGCGGAATTTGGATAACGTAACCGTCTTCGTCGTGCGGCGGTCGCGGTTCCGGCGGCGGTTTCGGCGGAAAATGTTCGTGGTCGAAACACTCAAACGGCGGAGCGGTCGGTCTCGGCGGGTGATGATGCGGCGGAGGTAAAGGCGGATTGATTTCGTTTGTGTCTTCGTCGGAAGTCTCGTTGCCGGTTTCTTCCGAATCTACAAACGGCAACACAGCCAAAACGCCCGTGCCCGCGCCCGAAATTTTTCTCGCCCAAACCGTTCGATTGACCGTCACGATTTGAAACGGGCGCAAGACAATTCCTTCGCTCTGCACGTTTTCCGTAAGTTCGACGTTCGCGTCGCCGCTCAAGTTTTGGAACAATCCGTAACTCGTCGAGATTTTTCGGAAATCTTTCGTCAGCTGAATTCGCATGGTAAATTCCTCCTTTCTGCGGAATAAAAAAGTACCTGCTTGCGGCAAGTACGTTTTCGCAAAAGCTTCGATTGTGAACAGTGTAGCAGAAATTTCGGCTCGTTATCGCCGTCATAAGAAAAATTTTCTCCGAACAAAAAACCGCCCGAAGGCGGCAGTTCAAAAAAATTTATGATTTGCGTCGAACCACAATATTTTAAAGACGTTCAAGTCAACGATACCGATTAATCTTTCTTTGCCGCTCAGTCGCAAGCTGAAAACTTTTTCGTAAGCGCGCATATATCCGAGTTCTATAAATTTGCGACGTTCTTCCGACGGCAAGGCAATTCCGCTGATAAAATGATTATTGTTGCCGTGCCCTTCGGATTTTCCGCCCGCCGCAGTCAAGATTTCCTGCCATATAGATTTTTCAAGCTCCTGCAGTTTGGAAATAATGTGCTCAACAAAAAATTTTATGTCTTTGCAGTCTCTCCAACCGCCATGTTCCCACAAACATTTTTCAAAACTCCAACGAAATTTTTCGCTGTTCAGATGAAAGCCCGTTTTTATGGATTTTGGCGAAGGCTCAAAGATTTTTTCGCGTTGACGTTTAGCCTTCGCCATTACCAATTCTCCATGTAATATTCAAGCATTGCGCTTTTCGGAATGACGTTATCGCACCACGCGCCGGGCGGCAAATCTCCGCGAGCCTCAAGCCACGGTTTTTCTTTGTGAACCATGTCGCTCAAAACGTATGGCGGATAATCGATTAGCGAATCGACGACCGTATCAATCGTTTCTTTTTGTTCGGCAGTCAAGCGCGAAGTGTCGGGATTGTGAGGCGTCAAAAATTTGCTGTCCGTCAACATAAATTTTCCTTTGTGCGCGTTAAACAACGAGCGACACACGGGACCTTTCGCCCACGCCTCGAAATCGTCCTCGAAAAGCGGCACATCGTCCCAAACCAGCGACATTGCCTGCGAATAAAAAATCAGCTTTTGAAGTTTCATTGCCGACATTTCGCCGTATTTGTCCAGAATGTATTTCGCCACATCAAACACCGTCGTCATTTTAACCATCTCCCGCGCAAAAATTATCACGACGAAAGATACCCGTCAACAACTTCGGAAAATTTAATTTTTTTAGCGCAAGGCACGTTCCGCCATTTCGGTGCGTCGCTTTTGAAGTTTCTTTTGTCGTTCGTTGCGCACGTCGAAATCTAAACTCGTGTCTTCGATAATTTTTCGTTCGGACTTTGCAAACTTGCGCATTTCTTTTTGTGCGTTCGTCAGCCTAGTGTAAAGCGCGTGGTCGTAACCTTCGGGGCGTTTTTTCGTCAACTTGAATTCGTTGTGCAGTTTCGTCTGTTCGTCGAGCTTGTCATAAAACTCCGTCAAGATTCGCGGATTAACGTAAGGCGTGCGGAAAAATCCGCCAATCAACGGCACGTCCGAAATGCCCTTAAGGTCGTAATTTCTTGCGCCAATGATTGATTCGCCGATTCGCAAGCCTTCGCGTCCCATCTTGCCGGTGTAGCCGTAGAGGAAATGGTCAATCTTCATTGGCGATAATCCCGTCTCTCCGACAAGGAATTTCGTAAGACTTGAATCACCAATGAATTTTGCTGTCGCCGACGTGCGCGAATCGTACTGCATATTTTCGGGCATGTTTTGATAACGTTGCGGAACAACGGGCTGTCTTCTGAACAGGTCGTAATTCGTCATGCATTCGATTATCGGTTGCATTGCTGTCGGCATCAAATCAGCCATTGAATCCCACAGCGGTTTCGCCCAATGTTCGAACGCTTTTTTGTCGCCCGACATACCCCGCAAAATTGATTCGGTCAAGTTCGAGAAAAATCTTAAGCCGACATCTTGTCCTTTCGGTATGCGCAAATTTTCGCCCAAGCACCAATGAGTTTGTCGCTCCCAATCCGGTAAATCTTTTTCGTACCAGTCGTCATCACCGCTTGTATTCCATAAGAAAAGGAACACCGTCGGCAAAATACTGCCGATTGCCAAACGGAACATTGCGCGTTGCCACTCTTGACGTTCGGATTTGTCTTTCGACAGAGCTTTTCGCGGGTCGAACGTGCGGAAAAATTTGTCCCAACCTTGAATTGACGCGTTTGCAAATGCCGCCAAACTGTTCCACGTGCGACTTGATTTGCCGCCGCGTGCGAAGTCCGTAAGGTCTCGGCTTTCCAACGCCGCAGTTATCAACGTTGTTCGGTCAATCTTCCCGCCGTTTTGTGCCGCCAAAGATTTTTTCGCCTTCTTGTAGTAAGCGACGCGGGTTGCCAGCTCCGAATATTCGCCGAGTACCGCAAATGCTTTGAAGAATCCTTTCACCGACTTGTACTGTCCCCACTTGCCTTTGCGAAGTTGGTCAAGACTTGCCTCCGTGTAGTCGCGGTCGACGCTCCAGAAACTTGCCTGTGCACCGCCCATCGCCATCCATTCTTGATAATCCGCGTCACGATTGAAAACGCTCAAGAATCCTTTGACTAAATCGGCGGGCGAAAACAATCCGTATTTGCTGTACAACATTGCGTTTTGGTCGTCCATTACAAGATTTCTCAGCGCGAACGCGGGATTGTAAACCGTTGCGCAGTTGCGCAAAATCATCGTCCCAAAGCGGATAAATTTCAGGAACCACGACATATGCGGCGGCGACAGGTTATTAACAACTTTGGCGATTGAAGCGTCCGTGTCCAGATATTTTTTATTGCCGTCCTCGTAGAAAGTTATCGAAGTGTGAGTTGCGCCGTTGGGTTTGCTTATCTCGTCGAAGATTTCACCCGCGCCGCCGACTCGCGACAAATTCACAAGCGCAAGTTTCGCTTTGTTTTTCTCGGCACGGCGAATAAAGCTGTAAGTGTTGCGCACAATCGATTCAAGCGGATCAATCACGTCGCGGGTCGAACCTTTCATCATTTTCAAGCTGTCGCCGAAAGTTACATTTTCGTTTTCGTCAAATTGTCGAAACATAGGCACATGATTCGGATACCGCACCTTGTATTCGTCGCGACTGTCTTTGCTCAAAAGTCCGCTGTCAACCATGATGTCAAGCAACGTGTTTTGGAAATTCATCATGTCTTGTTGCGCCACGCCGTAAGTGCCTTTGTATTTGGCTATTGTTCCGTCACAAGTTTTTTCGTCAAAGGGCGTCGTGTAAATTTGTGACTTCAAGTTTGCGAGCTGAGCTTTTCGGATTTTGATTTGTTTTTTGAAGTCGGCTCTTTCTTCGCTGTCGTTCGAGGCGTCCATTGCGTCTTCAAGCCGCTCAATCGTCCGTTCAAGTTTCGCCTGCGCTTTGAGATTCGCGTTGTTGAGGTTGTGTAAATCCTTCACCGAGCACGCCAAAAGATAATCCGAAAATTGCTTGCGTTTCTCTTCGTCTTCAAGTGCGCCGACAGATTCAAGAATCATGCGGATTGTTTTGAAGTTGTCGAAGTTGACATTTGGCAACGCCGCTCTGAGGGCGTCAATCGCCGCCGCGCCTTCTTCGACCATGATTTTCGCTCTGCCCGCCATTCCGCGATAGTTGCGCAACAAAACGTAAGGATTTTCGTCATCGGTCAATTTTCTGCCGAGTTCTTCCTCGAACGCGTCGACCAGCTGTTTTATCGGATAAAATTCCTCGACGAATTCGCCGTATTTGTCATAAAAAAATCCCTTGGCTTTGTCGGTCAAGGGTTTTTCGGTTTTGCCGTCCGCTATTGTATCGCTAACTTTTTCTTCGGCGGAGCGTTTACTCCACTCGTCGAATATCTCGCGAACTTCCAAAAGGTCATTGCGGTACATGTCGTCGGCTTCGCGCATTGCACGTTGGAAATTTTGCGCCTCGGGTGAATTGTCGTTGGTGCCGTCGACGAGCCAGCCCGCAATGTAATTGCTCATCTTGTCGGACGGGTTGATATTCAGCTGTTGCGCGATACCTTTGCCGACTGCGGGCAAGATAGTTTCCCAATCGTAAGCGGCAGGCGTGCGAATCACCTTCGCGGTTTCGTCCGTAACGTCGGCAAGTCCTTTGGCGAAACGTCCCGTGCGAATTCGATAGCCGCTTATTTGTTCCAAAAGTTTTCGTACACGATTGCGCGTGCGTTCGTTTTTCGTCGCCGTGAAAGTGTTTTTGATTTTGTTCTTGAGCTTGTCGAACGCTGAAATATTTTCCTCTGAACTTATCGAACCCGAAAACATCAAGCCCGTTTTCGCCCGCGACGAATCCACGCTGAAACTGTCCGCCAATTCGTTGACGCCTTTGATGAACGCGTCGCGTTGAGCCGTCGTCATGCCGCCTTCGGGATTTCGGAACAGCGACGCAACTTTATCCGCCAAATATTTCAGCCACGCGACAAAGCGTTTCGCCAAACTCGGATTGTCTTCGGACATCTCCCGAATCAAATTGACGCGCTTTTGAACTTGTGCAAAGTTGTCGCAAAGAATTTCGTCAACGGCTTGCTCGTCGGTCAAATCGCGGCGGTTTGTCTCTTCCCGATAGGCGTCGAGTTGCTCTTTGGTGAACGCGTTCTTGCCCGTGAAATACGTCATCAATTCGCGGTGAAGTTCGGGGTTTGCCGCTTCCAGCAAGTGAAATTGTTCGTGCCAGAAAGTTTTGGCGGTGTTTTCGCTCGTGCGGCGGTTTAGGTAAATCTTGCCGTCGTCGACTGCGCCTTTCAAGTCGGTGTGCGCGTCCATCCAAACGACTTCGGTGCCCAAACTTTTGCCGAGTTCAACCCACTTGCGTTCGCGCCCGTTAAGTTCGTCGGCTTTGAGCATCTTCGCGTTTTTGAAATGCCGTGACAGTTCGTCGTTGCCCGCGAATTTTGTTTTGCCCAAAGAAAAAGCACCCTGTTTTTCAGAGTGCATCTTTTCTGCCATATCGTCATAAAGTTTCAGGAAATGTTTGTAGGCGTCGCTTTTGCCGCCGCTTACGTGTCGTGATACCCCGCGAGTGATTCGTCCACCACTGCTACTATTTCTTCCTGTGACATTTCCGGAAACAACTTCTTCGCCAGTTCGATACTCTCTTCCCTGTCGGTTGTATCCATCAGTCGGTCTAACAGCTTCATTTCGGATTCTTTCATCATTGTCGAAACACCTCCGCGCATACTCAATTCTGACAGCGAAACGGTCTTTATATGCAGGATTTTTTTGTACTGCGTCTTGATTGTACCAAACCAGTAATTTACGAATTGACGGCAATTTGTCTCTGGCTTCGTCGCGTGCCACGGGGTCGCTCATTTTTGAAATATCGACATGCTCGCCGATTTCCTTTTCGACGGTCTCGCGCACAGTTTTCATTATGCCTTCTGTCAAATATTCGCCGAAAACTTTTTGGCTGATTGCGTCTTCATTATCGTTGAATTGTTGCGGAAAGTCAATCGCCGTGTCGCCTAGATTTGTGATTTCTTCATTTTCGCGTTGCGCCGTCTCGTAAAGTTTGTCGAGCGATTCACCCGTAGCAAGTTCGACCGAATGCGTTTTGTTGTTGTAGCGGAAAATTGCCTTGCCGTCGCGGTTGACGATAGTTTTTGCCGTGCGCCCGAATTCGTTTGCCATGCGCTGAGCTTGTTCGCGGGTGAGTTTGCCTTTCGGATTTTGGAAATACTCGCGGAACTTGCTCATCAAATCTTGCAACCACGCAATGACGCGTTCAATCAGCGATTGGTCTTTGCGCCCGATGTCCCGCAAAAAGCCGGCACGTTTCAAAACGTCTTCGAGTTGGTCGGCGATAATTTCTTCGTCAATCGCCGCGTCCGTCGTCAAATCCTTGCGTTTCGTTTCTTCGAGATAATTTTTGCGTTGCGCGTCGGTGATGCCTGCCGCCTTGACGAGCCGCCGATACAGTTCGGGATTGGTTGCCTTGAGCCAATGCGCCGTTTCGTGCCAGAAAACTTTCGTGAAGGCAAAATCCGAATTGACATTGAGGACGCTTGTGCCGTTGACGTGCGCGCCGTGAAAATCTTTGTTCGGGTTGTCGATGAAAACCACGCGAACGCCCAAATCTTTGCCGAGCCGCTGAAGTATTTTCTGTTGCTCCGTTCGCGCCTCAACGTAATTTTTAATTTCGGTGTTGCCCGTGCCGCGAAGTGAAAGTTTAGGTTGAGTTTTGTGGTTGCGAAGTTTATCGGACAAAGTTCCGCCGTCGATTGCGGCTTTGAGGTTCTTCACGAATTTTTTTGTTTCTTGCAGACCGCGTGCTCTGGCTTCGCCGGGCGTGTAATTGTAGCCGTAATTGAAAGGGTCGCTCACAAACGTCAACGGCTTGGGATTTTGCGTCCCGCCAATGCGCGTGCCCTCTCTTTCGATATAAGAGGAGCGGAGAGCATTTTCAATGTTGTTCGTCAGCACCCATTTTTCGTGTTCTTCCAAATTGGTTGCAGGCTCGTAAGAGATTGTGTAACGGCGAAATCTTTGGCTTGTTCGTGTCACTCGAATAATTCCGTCGGCAGTCGGCACGGTCACGCCCGTTTTTCCCTCGTTGAAAATAATTTCGTCAGTCCAGTCGTCGATATTGTCCGCCGCGCCCGTTACTTCGTTTGAAGTTTCTTTGTTCTTTCGCGAAGAAATTCTGTCTTGAGATGTGGATTTTTGCGCTTGATTTGATTCGCCGAGAATTTCTTGAACGAAAGCGTCGCGGTCTTGAGCCGACTTGAAGAGGAAAGATTTACTGAACTTGCTGTAATAGCCGTTGTGGTTTTTGGCAATCTCTTTGAGCTGATTGAAGTTATCGCGCTCGATTTGATTTTTGAGTTTCGCCTCCGCAAATTTTTCGCCCGTTTTCGTGTGCGTGAAAATTCCCGTTTCAAAATCCACACCGCCGTTATTTTGGTTATTCGTGACAGATTCGGCAGTTGATTCTGTTGGCGTCGAAGTTTCGTCGGTCGTTGCTTGCAATTCTGATTCGGACGAAGGTGTATTTTCAGTAGCCGATTCTGCCGTTGAAGTTTCTGCTTGCTCTGTCGCCGTGTCCGAATTTTTTGCGCGGGCTTGTTTGGCGTACATATCGGCATGATATGCTTCATCTTTGCTCAAATCTCTATCAGAAGGCTTAAAAATCGCAGTGTCCAAAAGGTTGTCCAATAAACGAACTCTTTCGTAAGGATTTGAATCGACGAGTTTTTTCTCCATTCTGGCGAGCCATTCTTTCAAGGCGGGGTGCGTATCGGTCTTAAGATTTTTGTGTGCCAACGCCATTAATTTTTTCGTGTCAACGTCGGCGGGTCTCTCGGTGATTGTGATTGACTTCAAGTTGTAATAACTTGCGTCAAGTATCGCCATTTGGGTCTTTATGCCCTTTTGATTTTGCGGGAACGATTCACCCGATTCTTGACCGTTTGCATCGAGGCGTTGTAAATAATCATGCTCCACGTGATAGTATTCTGTTCGCGTTTCACCGTCGTTGTTTTCGGCAACAATTTGGATTACCGCGCCGTCCGGAGCGTCCTTGATTGCTTTTTCGCCTTTTGTCCGCGTGGTGTATTGTTTTGTGACGCCGCCGAGATATTCCAATCGTCCGTTCGGGCTGTCTTCAATTTCTTGCGATTCGGGTTGCGCGACATTTTCGGATTCTTGCTCGGCGTCAAAAAATTCCAAGGCTTTTTGCGCATCGTTCATGCCCAACTGCTTGCGAATTTCGTTGTATCGATTGTTCGCCTTGTCGAGAGCCGCTTGTTTGTCGAAAGGTTTGGCGAGTTCCTCTTCAAGCGCGGAAAGTTTATCCCGTGATTCCGTCAAAAGTTTTTCCGACTGCGAAAGACGTTTTTCAATGCCGCCCTGCGAAATGAAATGCTCAATCGATCTGAGCGACGGTTCTGCGGAATAAATGCCGTGATTCGACAGCGTGACAAAAACGCGAGTGTTCAAAACTTCCGTGACGCCGCCGCGATTTACCAACGTGTCTTTGGCGCGCATGTTTATATCAAAGCCGCCGATTTCGCCGACTTTTTTGCTTGCTCCGCTTCTGAAACTTTTAATCAGGTTGTCGAAAGCTTTGCCCGCTTCAACGCGGTCGGTGTATTCGGTATTGCCGATTTTCATCTTGAAGGCGTCGCCCTTCGTGGAAATTTTTTCGGCAATGTCCGACTTGATGTTTTTGATTGTTTGTTCAATCTGCGGAATTTCACGCGCCATTGTTTGACGAGTTTTCTCTTTGCTGAGCCGCTGTTGAGCGTAAATATTTTTCGTCCATTGCAGGCGGCGTATTTTGGTTTTAAGTGCCGCCGTTTCTTTCGCCGACTTGTCCGTTATACCCGTGTTCATGACATCATCAAAGCCCAAAGTCTCTTCGCTGTTGAAGTCGTCAATTTCTTTAATCGACGGGTCGCCGCGCAAAAATGCGTCCATCATGTCTTTTTTGGCTTTGACTTTGTCCCACATGATGGAATCGTAACTGCCTTTCGTCACGTAAGTAAAAATTTCAACTTCCGCGTTTTCGTTGCCGGCGCGCAAAATTCTGCCTTCGCGTTGTTCAATGTCACGCGGACGCCACGGACAAGTTAAATGGTGAAGTGCCGTCAAACGTTTTTGGATATTCACGCCCGCGCCCATTATTTCCGTCGAGCCGATTAACACGCGAATTTCACCGTTGTTCACGCGATTGAACAGTGCTTGACGATTTTCGGGCTTGTTTCCCGCCTCGTGCACGAACGCGATTTGATTGGCGGGAATGCCGCGCTTAATCAAGCCCCGTTTGATTCGTTCGTAAACGGTGACGGTTTCGGCTGAAGTTTCCGTGTCGATTGCGGGTTGTTCGTCTGAATCAGCTTCCTTGGCTTCTTTGTCGAGGTCTTTGCCTTTCGGGATACTCAAGTCCGAAAAAATTACTTGTGTGCCCGTGATGTCCGCAGTCTCGTGATATTTCGCCGTTACCGCGTCACAAAGCGCGTCCAGTTTCGCGCCGGCTTCCGATTCGGGAATTGTCGGGTCAATCAACCGCATGTCCAGTGACGCATTTTTGAGGTCGTTGGTTATCTTCAAGAAGTTATCTTCGTAAGGTTCGACGTTTCCATCGTGAATTGCCTGTGCACGCTCTTGAACTTCGAGCAAATATTTTTTGTAGACTTCGGGCTGTTCAATTTCGACGACAGTGCGCGAATTGTTTTTGAGTTTCGGGCGTTTCAGGTGCGGCAAATCTTCAGGCATTTTTATATCCGCGACTTGCCTGTACAAATTAATCAGCGCAAATAAATTCGTCAATTTGAGACGAATGACCGATTCAAAGCCGGATCCGTCGGGGCTGAGTTCAACAGTCGGGATGCCTTTTACAAATCCTTGCGCCCAGCCGTCAAAAAAGGCAATATTTTTTTCTTTGAGTTCTTCTGCCGCGAGGTATCGCATCGTCGTGAAAATTTCGCTCAACGAGTTTGAAACGGGCGTACCTGTCGCGAAAACCACGCCGCCGCCTTTGTTTCCGTTTTTACGGGGCATTTGCGAGAGGATTCTCGTCTTCATGTACAAATCCCACGAACGGTTGGCGTTTGTTGTGCTCACACCGACAACTTTCGGGTCGCCCGCGTTGCGTCTCTGTGCAAATTGAGATTTAAAGCCCAAATTCTTGAACATGTCGGCTTCGTCGACAAAAATTTGGTCGATGCCCAATTCGTCAAACGGAATGCAAATTTCTCTGCGTGATGCGTTCGTTTTTGCTTTAATTTGTTGTTTAAGGCGGGCGATGGCGGCTTCGAGTTGTTTCACGAATCTTGTTGTGTCGGTACCTTTGCCTTGCATTTTGGCGACTGAATATTTTTCTGCTTCTAAAAGTCGAATTTGTTCAAAGAGAAAATCCTCTTCCGCTTCGGGCGAAATCGGCAGTCGTTCAAAAAGGTTGTGCGAAATGATTATTCCGTCCCAATCGCCCGTTACAATTCTGTTCAAAGTTTTTTCTCGCTGTGCGATGCGTTTTCTTTTGTCTGTCGCCGATTCGTTTTTGGTGCCCGTTACCGAAGGTAAATTTTCGCTCGTCAAAATCAATATTCGCGCCGAAGGATACGCCCGCAAAAATTCTTGCCTGAACTGTTCGACAATCGCGTTCGGGACTGCGAACAACGGTTTATTTATCAAGCCGAGCCGTTTCATTTCCATTGCCGCAATTTGCATTGACCACGTTTTGCCCGCGCCAACGCAATGAGCTATCAGCGTGTTTTTGCCTTGCATGATTCGCCAGATAACATCTTTTTGGCTCGGATAAAGTATTGTGCGCACTTTAGTTGCCATTGTGGGGAGCGTCAAATGCGAGCCGTCGTATTCCCTCAAGACTTCGGAATTAAATTCGGCGTTGTAAATTTCCAGCAGGGCGGCTTTGCGTTCGTCGTCCGTCCAAATCCACTGTTGAAATTTTTCTTTGAGCGCGTCGAGTTTTGCGTTGGCTTCGGCAGTCGACGCCGTGTCAACTTTTTTGTCCGAGTCTCTGACGACGATACTTTTTTTGTTCAAAGCCATTTCAAGCAGTTCAAAGAAATTTACTTCGCCGACTTTCGCTTTTTGAACAGTCCACTTGCGGAAATTTGTGCTCCACCAATGAGCGTTGCCTTCGACAATCCACTTGCCGAGTTCATTACTCAAATTGATTTTTATTTTTTGAACATCGTCGCCGAGCATGTGGCGCACAAAATCTTCGTAATATTTTGGGTCAATCCACGTCGTGCCGAGTTGCACGGTGATTCCGTCTGCGGGAACTTCAAGCGGAATAACTTTTTTCAACGCCTCGACATTTCGATTGAACGCGGGATTTTTATTCGCCGCCGTTTGTGCCTGAGCAAGTTTTTCGCGCACGTTGCCGGACAAATATTCTTCGGCGAGTTCATGCAAATTCGTTTTCGGATTTCGATAAATCATGTCGCCGAGTTCGCGCTTAAGTTCCGATTCGTTTTTGCCCGTCAAGCCCGAAATGTATTGCATGTCGACGCGCCCGCGCATTGCCAACGACAAATGCAGACCGTCAATCGCAGTGTCCGCCGTGGTCGGTTCCGTTATCGCGTCCATCGTTCGTTTGCTGAAAATGTCAGACTTGTCCGCCGTGACTTTTTTCGATTTCGTGTCGACGCGATAATCTTCAATCGCCGCAACATGCCCGTAATTCGGGTCGACGCTCAAAATTTTAAAATTCTGCGGCGCGTTGAGGTAGCCGTGATTTTTCGTGAACGCGTCATATTTCTGATTCAGTCTTTGGCGAAGGTCGGAAAGTTTTTCGTCGGTCGCCGACGGGTCAAGTTGCGCCGTCAACAACGCGTCCAAAGTTTTTTGCAAGCCCAGATAATCTTTGACGAGCGGAATGTTTTTGCCCGCTACTTCAACAAGTTTGCCGTTTTGCATTTGATAAGGTTTGCCGCCGACAATCGAGAAATCGCCTTCCGTTTGTTCGGAGGAAAATTTCGCAAGCGTGTTATCGAGCGTCGAGGGCGTCTCGCGTTGAATCGGCAGGTAAATATTTTCGGGAAGTCTATTCATCAAGTCGCCGAGTTCTTTGGCAACGTCGCGTCCCTTGCCGTCAAGCGCAAGTCGGTTTCCGTTTGCCCAAAGCGTGTCGAGTGTCGGCGTGCAAATCATGTGGTCGGGGTGCGTTGCAAAGTATTCGTTCAGCTTGACTTTGGCATTTTCGACGTGAATATTGTTGACTTCGCTCCAATCTTGCGCGTGCTTTGAGGCTTTGTCGGGGTTAATTCGTTTTTGCAAAATCACAACGTCCGTCGTGACTTGCGTGTTCGCGTTCTTTTGGAAAGTTTGACTCGGAAGTTTGAACGCCGCGATTAAATCCGCCTTGCCGCCGAAAGCACGAATAATCGGCGTCGGGTTGTTGAGCGTGCCCGAACTTGTTATAAACGCCACCAATCCGCCGGGGCGAACTTTATCCATTGACTTCGCGAAGAAATAATCGTGCAGTTGAAGATTAGCTTTGCTGTAAGCGGGGTCTTCGAGAATTCGCAAATTATCAAACGGCACGTTCGTTATCGCCAAGTCAAACCAATCGTTCGGCAAGTTGCGTTTCTGAAACTCCATGATTGCAATGTCGGCACCTTGATGAAGTTGTCGTGCGATTCTGCCCGTCAAGCTGTCTTTTTCAACGCCCGTCAACGCACTTTGCGCCATAATTTCGCTCGGCATTGTTCCGAAAAAAATTCCGCTACCCATTGACGGGTCAAGAATTCGTCCGCCCGTGAAGCCCATACGTTTCAGTCCAGACCAAATTGCCGTTGCGATTTCGGGGCTCGTGTAAAAAGCGTTGCGGATTGAGCCGTGAGCCGCCTCGTATTCTTCGTCCGTCAAAAGTTTGCGGAGTTCTTGATTTTCTTTTTCCCAACCTTTGGAACGAGAAAACGCCGGTGCCAGTGTCCCCCAGCCGTTGAATTTGGCTAAGATTTTCTGTTCACTCGGCGTTGCTTTGCGTCCTTCGCTTTCAAGTTGCTTTAAAAGTTTTATCGCGTCGATATTCTGTTTGAATTTGGTTTTCAGACCACCGTCACCAATTCCGCTATCTTCTGTGATTTGGAAATTGTGACCGGCAGTTTCGTAAGGCTTAGTTTCATGTGCCGATTGTGATTTTTCTACGGTTCCGAGTTCCGCAACTTTGCCATCCGTATCTTTCCTTATCCCGCGAAGTTCACGTTCTTCTTGTAAAAGATTTTCTAACAGTCGTTCTTGGTCGTTGATGTGCGTTTCAAATTCTCGTCCCGTGAAGTGAGTTTGATAAAATACATTTTGCAAATTCTTTGAGCCGTCTCCGTCCAGGTAAAGACGCAGGTCATATTTTGAAGGTATCGCTTTAAGATCCGGATATATTTTTTTCAATTCTTTTTCGGGGTTGATTGAATTGTGGACAATGTTCCAGATTTTGTGCTTGTCCCCTTCGCTGACGTTTCGGTTGATTCCGTAATGTACCGTTATGCCGGTAAAGGGATTTAACCACTGCCAATTTTTCTCCATTTCGTCAATATCTTCGTCCGTGAAATGACGCAACAGAAGTTTTTTATATCGGTTGCTCCCAGTGTAGAGCTTTGCGGCGTCAAATATTTCAAACGTCGATTTCTCTTCGTCCCGACTTATTTCCAGAAAATCTTCGTCGAGCAAATTCTTCAAATGCGGGTGCGTGTCGGTCTGAAGTTTTCGGTGAAGTTCTTGTAATTCTTCATCGGTCACAACAAAGCGGTCGTCGAATATTGATTCTTCATCAGAAGATATCTGAGCTGCTTTTTCTAAAGTATCGAGTTCCTCATCCGTGAATTCCTTTGTTGTAAAATTTATAAGGTCATAATAAGCATTGCGAGCTTTTTCGGAATTCGGGTCGCGTTCAATCGCTTCAAAATAATTTTCGATTCGCTTTTTCAAATTCGGTCGCTTGTCGGTTTTGAGTTTTTCGTGGAGTCTTTGCAAGCCTTTTTTTGATTCGTTTACATTCTCAGCATTTCCAGAAACGTTTGCATTTCCTCGGTCGGTTCCTGCGGTGGGCTGTACAGTTTCCGAATTTCCTCGTAAGCCAGCTCGCTCGCCAGTTCGTGCGCTTGTGCTTCCTGCGTCATCCGTTGATACGGGTCGTGTGTTTTCGGCATTTGTTCGAGTAACGTTTTCTCCAAGTCCGCTTGAAGTTTGTCGTTCGCGTCCAGAATCGACACCAGCGTTTTCAACGCGCCCTTGCGTCCGTGTTTCTTCGTCAGCTCCCATGCGTATTGCGGATTCCACGTCTCGATGTCCGTCATCAAGCCTTTCGCTCGTTCCAGATTCTTCAACATCAGCCGTCGCCTCCTCAATTCCGATTTCCAATGTTTCATGTCCGTTGTCGAAAAATATTTCCGTTGCTCTTGCAAAAGTTCTTGCATCTTCAAGATTTTGGAAGAAAATCCTACCGGTTGGACTCGCTTTATCGCGGAATGTTTTTTCTTCAATCTCCCCGGTGGTTTGCTTGGCAATTTTTAACAACGGTCGCCATATGCTTTTTTTGTCATGTACCGCAAAAAAATCGGGAACTGTTACTACAAAACCGTCTCTGTGAAGAGGTTGGGGAACACTTCTTGCCACTTGAAGTATAGGTTGGTGCCCGTTTATCGGGTCTTCGGGCGCGGTTTTGCCTTCGAGTCCCGCCGCTTTCAACGCCTCGCGTGCGCGTTGTTCAATCGGGTCTTGCTCAGTTTGCTCCTGCGTTTCCGGCGTTGGTTTGTTCGCCAATTCAATCGCCTTGCGTTCCAGCTCGTCAAGTTCGTCGTCCGTGAAATCCCGCGTTCTGAATTGCTCCAATTCGTTGCGGGCGGTGATTGCTTGTTCGGAATTCGGGTCGCGTTCAATTTCCGCGAAATTATTTTCAAGGTGTGTTTTCAAGTTCGGATGCGTGTCCGTCTTTAATTTTTTGTGGAGTTTTTGCGAATCCCGTTCTTGCCGACGTTCGCGCTTCGTCTGCAACCCAAAAACTTCCTTCAGTCGTTCTGTTGCGGCTTCAAGCGAGCTTTTAGTCGGTCGTTTGTCGGGAGTCGGGCTCGTAATGATTTCTGCAGTAAATGCGTCAATTACAGGCAAAATCTTTTCGGCGGTCTCTTTGCCGACAGTTTTTTCGAGATAATCTTCCGTTGATAAATTGCCGGTAACAGAAGTCGGTGCCTGCCAAAAGGTCTGGGCAAAGTGATGTGCGGCAAAAACTTGTTCGTCGCTTAATCCGTGAAAATTGTCGCTTTCGTTCGTCGTCGTTTGTTTCTTGCCGTTTTGTTCGTCCAAGTTTTCTTTTAACGTATCTGTTTGGTTTTCGGGCACGGGTTTTTCTGTTGCGTCGCCGTTTGCAAGACGGTTTTCAATTTGCTCGACAAAGGCACGCATTTTGTTTTGCGCTTCGGAACGGCTTAACTTGCCCGCGTCTAATTGCTTGCGGATGTTATCGAATTCGTCTGTCAAGTCGCCCGCAAGTTCTTCTGCTTCAGCTCGCGTCAACGCGCCGTCTTTGAGTTTTGCGGTAATTTCTTTGCCCAGCGATTGAACTTTCTTTATCATCTCGGCAAGTTCAGGGAAAGCCTGTTGATTAGCCGCTGTGTCGCGGGTAAGTTGAACTATGTCGTTCAGATTTTTTATTTCTTTGCCGGTTTTGACGGCTTCGTTGGCAGTCCGAGTTATGGCGTCACTGTTGAATATTAAGTCGGGATTGTCGGCGAATGTACCGGCTGTAACTTTAAGCCCTAAATGTTCGTCCAGCGCGTCTTTAAACGCCCGTGCGTCGTTTTTGTCTTTGAAGTGGAAAGTTGCATCGGCGTAAAGTCCGCCGTTGAAATGTCTCGCCAAACCCGCAAAAAGGTGATTGGTTTCGGCTTGCTTGCGATTGAAACCTGCGGGTTCTTTGTTCGCGGGAAAGTTGCCGATGAATTTAACACGCCACACGCCTTTGGAATTCGGGGCGATGTCGATTTTCAGGATTTTGACTCCTTCGGGCAACGAAATATTTTTCAGCTCCGCCAAAGGATTTTCGGTAACACGTTCTTGCCCGAAATACGGCAGGTGCCCGTTCTCCATGAAAAATTGCGCGACACGGTGAAAAGCCCATGCGTCTTTCGGCGTTGCGAATTTAAACAAAGTGTTGCCTGACGAATTTTTTTCTGCACGACCGCCGAAAACTTCAGCCAGTTTCGTAAGTTGCTCAACCGTCGTCGCGTCGTCGGCTTCGTCGAAGTGAATTTCCGCATTGTTTACAATCAATCGATAAACTTTGTTCGCTTGCTCGTTTTGAATTCCGGCTTGCTGAATTTTTTGGAGCGGCGCGAGTAAATTTTTCCGCAACCAATCAAGATATTCACGTTCGCGGTTGTGGAGTTTCATCGCCGATTCGTCGAGTTCGCCTTTCGCAATGCCTTCGACGACTTCAAGGCGCGTCATTTCCCGCCCGTCGACCGTAACTTTTTTCTTGTTGTTTTCATCGAATTTTTTATCGGAGTAACCGCGTTTGAAGGCTTCGACTGCACTTCTGTCGCCGTAAGTCAACGCGCCATCGGGATAAACAATTTCGCCTTGCGCGTTTGATTTTTTACTTTTACGGACGACATAACCATTGCTGTCGACTTTAAAATTATCTGTGAGCCAATTTAGCTCGCCCGATTCAACGGCGCGATTAATCGAGTCCATGTTAAGAATTTTATCACTGCCGAAAACGTCTGTTGTCGCTTGCAAAATTTGGCTGTCCATTTTTTCTACAACAGCACGTGCCTTGCTTTGCGCTTCTGTTCTGCTTATTTTTCCTGCAAGGAATTGTTTTGTAATTTCAATGAATCCATTTCCCAAATCATTTCCAAATTTTGCTCGTTCCGTTTGTGTCAACAACCCCGCTTCATCCATATCGTCAAGTTGTTTTGTTAAAGAGCTGACTCGTTCAACCAAAGACTCCAAATCTTCTTTGTCAAAGAAAATTTTCATGGGAGACATTCCATCTGCAATCTTTTCTTTGAGGGAATTTTTTTCGTTATCATCGGTCTGATTTTTGTCGGTGGATTGTTTTTTTGATGTCTCTGTTTTGGCTTCCTCTCGGAATGGGTTTCTTTCACTTTCGCTATTTGCGGCAGATTCGTCCTTGTCGCTTTGCGCCGTCTGTGATATATTTTCGTCGGAAGTTTTATCTTCCGCAGAAGACACGCTATAGGGCAGGGTGCCGAGGGCTTCATTTGAAGATTCTGGTCTTGCAGGTTCACTGGCGTGTTTTTTGTTTTCCGTGATGAAATTGTGATTGTAATATTGGATGTCGCCATTGTTCCGCTTAATCAGGGTAATGTGTATCGGCACAATATTTCCATCGATTTCAACATCATTGTTCATGTAGATGAAACTGTCTTGTTTGTGTTTTTCCTTAACGGATTCAGCTGTCCTGATATTGTAAGCAGTTTTGAGTAATTCGGGAAGATATTTAACGAGCAACAATTTATTGCTTTCTCTGCTTGTGGGTTGAAGTTTTTTCTTCCCTGCGGTGGTAAATTCTATAAGTCCGTTTTCATCGATGTCGATTTTGCCGAGAGTTTCATTTTCGACGCTCGTCCCTTGTAAATTTTCGCTGTAATATTGAACTGCTTTTTTGCGTAAATCGCCGATGCCGTCATATTCGCCAAATTCGTCGCCCGTAACCTTCACGGCAGATTTTTTATTTTCAGAAGCTTTTTCTTCCGTTTGTGGTTGCGATTCGTTTTCCTGTTGGCGGTCGGCGAAGAATTTCTGAATGCCTTTGTAACTCGCTTCAATCATCAGCGAAATTTTTTCGGTCGCCTCTTTACCGATTTTTTGTTCAAAACGCGTCCGCACATCTTCAAATGTCGAGACTTCGCCTTTTTCCGTCAACGAGCCGATATAGCCGGCAATGTTCATTACTTGTTCTTCGTCGAACTTTGAGCTTTCGGGCAACGCGTTGATTGTTTCCCAAACGGCGGAGTTCCACGGCTGAATTTTGTCGCCGATAGATTCAGTCATTTTTGACGCCCAATCAGCGAAATTATTTATCCCGCGCTGAACGTAAATTGCTCCGATTTTTAAACCCGCCTGCCACAGTTTTGGATTGAACATCGGCATTGATGACATTTTGTTTACTTCTTTGTTCCATTCGGCTATTGCGGCTTCTAACGCCTCATCGCTGTCGTCAACGAAATTCACAAGTTTGGGGCGACGCGTGTCTTCTTCGGCAGTCGCATTTTTTTTGCTTTGTGACTTTTTATCAAGCGGCTCAATTCCCAATTTTTTGAGGGATTCGAGCATTCTTTTTTCTGCCGACTCAATACTTCCGAAAATACTGCCGTCGTCGGTTGCGTAATCTTCATCGCGCTGAGCGGCTGGAGTTTCCGATTTTGTTTCGGGCGGCGTTGATTCTTGTTGTTCGTTTAAATTAAAAATTCGCCGATTGTCGCTCGACGAATCCTGTTTATTTTCAGCCGGTGGAGTTGTTTCCGTGACGTTCGATTGAATTTGTCTGGAGTGACTTTCAACTTTTGGCGATTGTTCTTGATGCTGAATTTCTTGCGGTGGTGTTTCAGATTTGTTGACGGGTTGCGACGGACTTTCGGTTTTCGGCGCAGGTGGAGTTTTCGCAGATTTTTTCGGTGACTTCGGCGTTTCTTTGGTTGCGGGCAAGTTGATGAGTTTGTCGAGTTCTTCTGTTGCCTTGTCGTATGCGACGATATTTTCAACGTCGTTTGAAACTTCGAGCTTTTCACGTGCCGCGACAACTTTTTGATTCGCGTCGAGAATTCTTTTAAGCAAATTTTCCTTCGCGGCGAGTTTCTTAAGCAGCGATGTCTTTTCGTCACGGACATTTGATTTTGCGATTTGGTTTTTAAGTTCGCGAATTTCGGCGTTCAGTTTCGCAACGGCTTCGGCAACTTCATCGCTTACAGGTTCAAATAACAAATTATCAAGTTTCGTTTGCGCTTGTTTTTGTCGTTCATCGACTTCGCGGAACTGCCGACGTAAATCGGCGTTGGCAACTTCGTCGTTCGATTCGCGGGCTTTTTTGGCGTCAGTGCGAATGTTGTCCTTTTGCTTTTGAGCGGCGGCAATTTGTTCGTTGAGCGATTTAATTTGCTCAAGGCGCGCCCGTTTGCCGTCCAGTTGCGATTTCACGGCGGAATATTGCTCGTCGGAAAGGTCGGGCGTCAACTGCGAATCAAGCCGTTCAATGTCCGAATTCAAACGTGAAATTGTTTGCGCGGTCTGTTGATTGACGGGTTTGGCGGGCTGTTGCGGACGTTCCTGAACTTGCGGCGGATTCAAAATTTTGTCGAGCTTTTGAGTTGCCGCGTTGAGCTTGTTGTTCAAAGTTGCGATTTTGCCCGTCAACTGATTTGCAACTTGCGAATTTCCGTCACGTTCGGCATTCGTGCGTTGCGATTTCAATTTTTCAAGTCCACTGCTTGCGGATTGAACGGCGTCACGTTGGCGGCTCAAGTTCGCGATTTCCGCAGAATTTTTTTCTTCGCCCGAATTTCGCAGTTCGCGTATCCTTGCGTTCACGGAGTCAATTTTCGTCTGAACATCCGCTGACGGCTCAAAAGTCTCTTGAACTTTTTGCGGTTTTTGCGGCGGATTGATGAAGTTCGACAAAGCGGTCGTCTTGCCGTCAATTTTGCTGTACAAGCTTGCGAGTTGGTCTTTGAGCGCATTTTGTTTCGCAACGTCGGTTGTCTGTGCAAGTTCCGATTCCTTCGCGTCAACTTGCGATTGGAGTTTTGCCAGTTCGTTGTTTCCGGCTTGAATTTTGTCGCGGCGTTTGTTCAGCTCGGTAATTTGTTTCGCGTTCTGTTGGCGACCTTGCGCGTCCAGTTCCGATTTCTGCTGAGTTATCGACGCCAATTCCGTGGCAACTTCGTCGTTGACGGGCGCGAAATTTTCTTGAGCTTGCGGCGTTTCCTGCTGAGGATTCAAAAGTTTGTCAAGTTCTTTGGATTTTGTCTTGTATTTCTTGCTCAAGGCGTCGACTTTTCGTTTTGCCGCGTTGTAAGCTTTTGCGTCGTTATTTTTGTCGGCTTCGTTGCGTGCCTTAATCAGCGGCTGAAATTGAGCGTCAAGTTGCGCCAATTCGTCGGTGACCGCTTGAATCGCATATCGGCTGTCCGTCAAGCGTTCAATTTCGTCCGCGTTCGCGATTTCGTCTTGTGCCCTGAGCGCGTCGATTTGTTGATTCAGCGTCGAAATTTTTTCATCGGCTTTGGCTTTGACGGGTGCGAATTTTTTTGACGGTTCGGGGGTCGCGTCTTGAATTTGCGGCGAAATTATTTTTGCAAGTTCAGTCTCTGCGGCTTGAATTTTTTTCGTGGCGTCGGTGAGTTGTTTTATCGCGGCGGATTGTTTTTCGGGATTCTGTAAATTTTGATAGGCTTCTGCGGCTTGCGTTGTGAGCGTGTCGATTTGCGCGTTGAGCTTGTTGATTTTGTCGAGTTGTGCGGTCTTGTCTTGAATTTGTTGCGTCAATGGTTGAACTTGTTCGCGGGACAATTCGGGCGTCAACTGCGATTTTAAAGTTTGAATTTCCGTGTTCAAATTCGTCATGAAGTCAGCCGTTTGCTGATTCGCGGGCGGTATTGTCTTAGGCGTTGCGTCCTGAACTTGCGGCGAAAGAATTTTTTGCAGTTCAGATTGTTTCTTGTCGAGTTGCGATTGGAGCGTCGAAACTTTGTCGCTCGCCTTGACGATTTTGTCGGTGTTGCCGGTCGCGTTCGCCTTGATGAAATTATCGCTCGCCGTTTGAAGTTCGTTTTCAAGTTTGGCGATGTCCTTGCCCAAAGTCCGAATCGAATTGATTTTCGCGTTGCGGGCTTTGATTTGCTTGTCGGTCTCGGCGAATTCGGCTTTGGTCGACGCCTGAATCAAGCTGTCCGAAAGAGTTTTGATTTCGTCGCGCAAACGACTGATTTCGGTCTGAAGTTCTTCGGACAATTCGTTGAGGCTTTTGCCGTCCACGACAACGGAACGTCGACGATTTTTCGCTTGCTCTCTGTAAGACGCCCAACGCAAATTGCCGGGCTCGTAATTGCCGTTCACGTCAATTCGGTCGAGGGAATATTTTTCTTCGCCGAAATGTTCAAGCTGTGAAACGTATTCGACGAAATTCAAAAAACCCGTCGGTCTGCCGCGCCATTCATCGCAAACGGTAATTCCTCTGCCACCGTAATTTTTGTATTCGCGACATCCTTTGGAATAACAACGAGCAATCATCGACTGCCAACGCCCAAACAAAGACAGGAATAGTTCCCCACTTTCGCGAGTCAAAATTTTTTCGTTGCTCATAAAAATAATCGCCTCCGCAAATGCTTGACCGTGCACGCAGAAACGATTAGAATAACCAAACAAGACTTTTGGCTCGCGCTTCGGCGTGCTTTGTGAGTATTCAACGTAGTCACTTTAGCACAAACGAAGACGCGGGTCAATTTTGTTTTGCGTAAACTTTAGCCGCCGAGTACATTTAAAAGCGGACGAATACGGTTGATTGTTATTGCGGGGCGCATTGTCTCTTTGAAACGCATAAGTTCAGCTTTTGTCCACTGGCGACCTTCGACGAAGTCATAATCTTCGCGTGCCTCGTCCTGCCACTTGCGCCAATAATCCACGGCGTCACGGAACCACCGCCGATATTTGCCGACACCGCGCCGCTGTTGAATCAATTCAAGTTGCGACGTTTGCTGAAAAACTTCGGGCAACTTCCATCACCTCAATCAAAAAAGCCCCCGAAGGAGCCGAAAATTTTTAAATCTGTATTTCAATCAGTGCCAGTGCGGAGCCTGCTTCGAGCGGTATGGAAGTCAGTTTGCTGGGCGCGGGGATTTTTTCTCCGTCATCAATCATTCCCGTCAAGTGCAAGTGCAGTGCCTCCCGTGCGTTGCGGAAGGCTTGTTCATAATTGTCCGCGCAAGGCAGGCAACCGGGCAAGTCCGGAAATTCGATTGATATTCCAAGTGGTTCCTCGGTGAACACTGCCGGAAAAACATATTGCTCTTTCATAACAACACCTCATTTGAATTTGACGCCAGCTTGTTTTTCGATTGCTTTGAGCGTACCAACCGGAACATCTTTTTTCGGATGAGTAACGGTAACACGCCCTTTTTTGTGCGGATGCTTGAATTGGTGATGGTCGCCTTCGCATTTTATTTCATACCAGCCGTCTTCCTGCAAAATCGCAATGACTTCACGCGACGAATAACTTTTCAAGGGTTTCACCTCGTATTAATTGTATCATATCGCCCACGCAGACGGAATAGTTTCCTCTCGCCACGCGTCTCGGCGTTTGAGCGTTGTTTTGACGGGTGCGAACGGTCTGGACAAACAGGCATAAATAGAGCAGTCGACTGCGTGATCCTCTGCGTCCGTGTCGTAAGTTTCGGGGTTGTGTTTGTCGTGCGCAATCATGGGTATCGTCCGCGCCGTGTGCAGGCATGTCGTGAAAAATTTTATCGCGGGAACAAACTCACCTTTGGAATTTTTGTTGCCGATTAAACGTTACTTGAAGGCGTTGGCACCTTCGACGCGACCTTTTGAGCTTTTGCCGAACGTGGGCAACTTCGCCTTGTAGAGTTCGTTGTTAATTTCTTCCGCGATTGACAGGACGCCCGTTTTCGCCCAACAAGCCGAATCCAAAACGCCGTAAGAAATTTTTTCTTCGGGACGTTCGAGCATTGCGATTTTCCTGCCGACCTCCGCCGCAGTTTCGCCCGTGCCGACATTGGATTTTCCGCGTTAATCGTTATCTGGAAACTTTTGTACTCGCGGACGGCTTTTCTTAATCAACGGTTGAATCAAGTCATCACCGCGCCAGCCTTTGTTGTACCTGTTTCTGATTGTATTTTCGCTGAGCCCGGTTACTTTCGCCAATTCGTGAATAGTTTTTCCGTCGTATGAAAACGGTTCAAATGTGGGACGAAATAATTTCTCGCCTCTGTAGCCGGCTCTGTATCTGCTATTGATACACGAGTTGCTCAGACCATATTTTTCCGCCGCCGCACTCAATGAAATTTCGTTGCCGTCAAGGTCGGTCACAAATATGTTCCTTCGCTGGTTGAGTGCTTGAGTTTTCGCCGTTGCCCAACGGACATTTTCCGGTTCATAATTGCCGTTCACGTTGATTCGGTCAAGAGAATAACCTTCTTCGCCGAAATGCGGCAGTTTGGAGACGTATTCAAAGAAATTGAAGAAACCTTCTTTACCGCCCTGCCACTCATCACAGACCTTAATTCCGCGTCCGCCGTAAATCCGATAATTTTTGTTCGACGGCAAGTTGCAACGATGTAACATGTCCAACCAACGGCCGTAAGTCTTAAGAACAAGCCGCAGTTCTTCGCGTGTAAACCCCCGCATAAAAATCGCCCCTTTGTGCTTTACAAAACACGCAGGAACGATTAGAATAACCGAAACGGGTTGGCTTGCGCTCCGCGTGCTGTGTGATTTACTAACAACTTCACTTTAGCACAAAGGACAGCACAGGTCAATTCGTTTTTTTATTGATTTTTTCGACGCACGAGAGCCTTTGACGACGCGATAACGTTTCTTGCAGTTCCAAA
>CAMUZL010000005.1 GCA_947165185.1 uncultured Selenomonadales bacterium | reverse complement strand
TTGCGAACTTCAATCGTTTTTGTAGACTTCAGCGAACTCTTTCGCGAAAAAGATAACCTTTCCGAAGCCAAACCGCTCGGCGATAATCTTTCCGAAGCCGAACTTTTGAGCAAAGAAGCATGGCTGTATCGATTGAACTTGCTTTTCAAAGACGGTTTGTTTCTGAACTTCGACGGTAAAAACTTCAGGAAATTTGTTCCCTTCGACAAAAGCAATTCCATGGCAAGGAATTGCCAAATCACTTTCATCGACGAAAAAATAAAAGATGCTCTCGAACAGCGTCTCATGTTGGATATGAATTTTGTCGGCGAAGAAATGGTGCTGAGCAAATTTTACGCGTATCGCGGGCTGTATCTCAGTTCGGCATTTCGTATTGACGCGGCGGAAAATTTTCCTTTGAACGAAGAAACCGTCGTCGTTTTGCCCGACCAACAAGGTTCGTTGCCCGAAACGAAAGTTTTTACCGCGACAAAAGATTTGAACGGTGAATTTTGGAAATACAAAATCGAGGAAACACCGTTAAGCGTTAATCTTTTTGACGGCGAAGGATTAATCGCGCCCGACTTTGCCGAATACATCAGCGATTTTCTTCAGAAGGTTTGCCGATTTTCCGAACCGTCGCATTCCTTCCAAATTCGGATGCCGTTTACAAAAGGCGTGCTGCACGAAGTTGACTTCAAGAAATTTTTTGAAGAACATCTCCCGCAAGAAGTTGACTTTCTGCTCGTCAAAGACATTTTCGGAATAACTCGTGACCTTTACAAGGCGAAAATCATTTTGACCGAAAGCATGTTCAAATGCGCTAGTTGGTGCAAGAGTTTGGCGGAAAAGATGAAATCTTTCGCGGAAGATCCCATGAAATTTTTCTTCGACAAGTTTGCAAAATACGAACATGCGCTTTACGTCACCAACACGGAGGCGCGACTTTCCAATCCCGGTAGAGTTTCGCTGAACTATCAATTTTTGAGCACGTTGGCTTTGACTGAAGGCGAATTCGATTCCCTCGTCGACGACCAATGCAAAAAAATAATTGCTTTCAGGGAAAATCCTGCGGCAAATCTTCGCTACCTGCCCGAAAACGAAGAGACAGACGACGAAACAAATAACGAGACCGATAACGACGAAAGCAACTTCCGTCCTTCCGATATACGAACCGCGTGTTTGAGAGTCGCAGAAAAAAATCCCGCCTTCCGTAAAGATCCCAAGTACAAAAACATCATCGCGGCAAAGTTGAAAAATTATGCGTGCAATTTGGGATTGGGACGGCTCGAAGTAGAAGGCGAACAAAGATTTTTGTCCTGTGATTTGTTGGCGTTGCTTGTCAGAATTCTGGGACTCGTGAAAAACGTTCGAGTCAATCCGGCAATGAAAAAATTTTTGAAAGAGCAGTATCTCGACTCGAATCAATTTTTCATGCCCAAAAACAAAATTCGGCTTGCCAACGACGGGCAATATGCCTTTTTGCGCAATCCGCATCTTTCCAGGAACGAACAAGTGCTGTTAAATGCCTGCGTGAATTCCAAATCCTTGTATCACAGATTTTTTTCGCACTTGAAAGGCGTCGTCATGACATCGTGCAAATCAACTGCAGCAATGAGTTTGGGCGGCGCAGATTTTGACGGCGATCTCGTTAAAGTCGTTTCGGATTCCCGAATCGTTCAAGCGGTTAAAAGAGGAAACGGCGATTTGAAATTGCCGATCGTCAAAATTCCTTCGGCAAAAGCGATTCCGAAGAAACTCCGTCACAGCATCCCGCTTTCGGTCATCATCGACACTTTTGCGAACAGCGTAGGTCGCGTTTCCGATTGGGCCGTCACCTTATCTGAAAAAGAGTATTCGGCGGAGAATGTGGAAGACGATTACAAAAACGTCTGCGCAAAATGTACGCTCACTGTCGGTTTGGAAATTGACGCCGCCAAGACCGGAATTCATCCCGAAGCAAACATTCAAGAACTCCAAAGCCTTAAGAAATCCTGCGGCGAAAGTCTTTTCCTTAAAGCCAAAAAGGAGATAAGGAAGATTCTTCGTTGGTCGTACTCGCCGTCAGTCGACATCAAAGATGGCGTATTCTTGTTGCATTTGTCAAAAAACGCGAAAGCCGACTTGACGATTCCGGTCGAACCGAAATCCGCCGCCTTTATCGAAAAATTGCCCGCACGTTATCTGCAATTCCTTCACGAACAAGCCGCTTCAGAAAAGAAAAAAGATAGGGTTTTCGACTCCGTTCCATACTTCGACTTTGAAGTCTCCGGTTGGCGAAAATCTCTCGACAAGACCAAATGCGAAGAAATCGTCATGCTGATAACCGCTTATTTGCGTGTCTTGAGTCTGGCCGGAAAAATGCAACGCAGACGAGAATTCGCACTCAATACAAATTTCGACGGTCATATTCTGAACGTCCTGCGCCTTCAGTACGACGAATTGACGCAAAAGTTGCCGTGCGGAATCGAAGTCGAAAAGGCTTTGCCTCTGCTTTTCGGGGAACTTGCCGAAATGTTTGAAAGCCTCGAAAGCGTGAGATTAGCATTGCAAGCTCTCAAAACTCAAAAATGGCATTTGACTTGCGAGAAAGATCGGCCGAAAGTCGCAGCGGAAATTTTGAAAACAAAAGTAGACAGTTTGCCCGCGTCCTTCGAGTTGCTCTGCAATTTCCGTTGCAACGGCTACATGCTGTTCTACTACCTGCTGAAAGATTTGGAACTCCGCTTTTACGAAGATGCCGACTTCATGTCTGAGACCGAAGAAGCGAAGGTCGCGGAAGAATTGGGCGAAAACAAGTACTACACGAAACTTCATCAGGTTTATTCGGAAAGCGTCACAGCGAAGGAAACGAAAAGCGTTTGGAATCCCAATTTGGTGAAAATCTGCCGAGATACTTTGGGCGAAATTTTTAAAGACGATATGTCCGAAGCTTTGAAGTATTTGTCCGAAGCTTTGAAGTATTTTTGGTCGCAGAAAAGCAAGGATCCGGGACGCAATTTTTTCTGGAATGTCTTCAACGTCGACGAAATTCTTAAAAGCGTCTCGAAAGAAGGTGCGTCATCTTGCTGAACGAAATCGGCGAATACGAACAATACACGTTGTCGCCGCAACAAATCGACGACTCCCGAAATCTTCGGCTCAAGTACATGACTTTGATTAAACGGAATTTTTCGGGTTTGGAACGTGCTTTGACAACGCTGGCGCGGCATTTTATTTTCGACACACCTGTCGGCTCCGATGAAAATGAACTGCGCGAAATTTTAAAAGCTTGGTGCGGGTTCGCGTCAAAAGCGAAAACGACTTTGCCCGAACATTTCAAAGGTTGGCTCGACAAATACATCTGCCGGGCGTTTTTAGAGCCGAATGTTAATTCTTGCCTCGAAGAAATTTCTTGGAGTGAAGAAACGAAATTTTTCTCCGAGCTGAAAGGCATCATCGAAAAAATTTCCGCCGACGAAAACTTCGACCGCCGCGAAGTTTTGAAAGCGTTGGAAGCTTTTAAAGCTACACATCCCGACGAATTTAAGAAAGTCGGCAACGAACCGACTCAAATTCTTGCCACGGTAAACGTTCTCGCGGAACTCAAGAACAAGAACAAAGTTTTTTCAAAAAGCGTCTTCGGCAGCTTGACTTCCGAAGGCAAAATTCCTTTTCGGGCGATAACCTACGACCGAATAATCGCCAACGCACTTTTGGCGGGCAAACTTCGCCGCTTCTATCTCGTTTGCGACGAAGAACTTTTCGAGACGAAAAAAATCTTGAAAGGCGCAAAGAGATTGTCGGCAAATGATAAAGACATGATTTTGAAGATGACTGCCGAATATCTCTTGAAACGCAGAAATTCTCCGCAACTGTTCACCGAAACCAACGATTTAAACATGGTGAATTGGTTGGCGGTTGACAAAAAACCGGAAAATTTTGACCGCGAAAAATATCGTCTCGCCGTTTCGGGCGAAAACATTTTTGATGTGCAGAAAGTCAATCTCGACGGAATCAATGCGACAAAGTTCAAACTTCATCCCGACTGGACGAAACATTTCCGGCTGGTTGAAGACACGGGCGACAACCTTGAAGAGAAATTGGGGCGAATTTTTTTTAGCGACGCCGGCTCAAGTGAGAAACTGAAAGAATGCGTCCGTTACGACGAATTTTTTTAAGCAAAAGAAAGCGCAAAGGGCAACGGATTAATCCGCTGCCCTTTAACTTTGCCCATTTCATTTGTGACGGCCTACGAGGAGGACAATTCTGATTCCAACAAACCATCTGCCTGTACAATCTGAATCGGTCATGAACGGATAATGCG
The DNA here is from genome assembly GCA_947165185.1 of uncultured Selenomonadales bacterium. Classification (GTDB taxonomy): domain Bacteria; phylum Bacillota; class Negativicutes; order Selenomonadales; family Selenomonadaceae; genus Quinella. Next base: position 25,003 of record CAMUZL010000005.1, on the reverse strand, counting down.
TTATCCCTTGCACCTTTTCAACCGTACTGCAACCTCCTGAGCTGCGCCAAGTGTAGCAAAAATTTTCGTCTCTGTCCACTGACGAAAAAAATATAAAGGTGTCGTCCGTCAAAAATGCGGGCGACACCTGTCAAATCAAAATCCAAATTTCCTTATAGGCAACACCCCTCTCAAGTCGTTGTCAGTTTTAAAGCGTGCTTACCAAGGAAACGGAAACGGAAAAGTGATAATTATCGGAGAAAATTTTGCCATTAAAGCTCCCCTGCCTTTCTCTTCAAGTCGTCGTCAGTTTTAAAGCGTGCTTACCAAGGAAACGGAAACGGAAAAGTGATAATTATCGGAGAAAATTTTGCCATTAAAGCTCACCTGCCTTTCTTTTCAAGTCGTTGTCAGTTTTTAAGCGTGCTTACCAAGGAAACGGAAACGGAAAAGGGATAATTATCGAAGAAAATTTTGCCATTAAAACTCACCTGCCTTTCTGATTAGTCAAACCATGAAGAAATGAAACTTCCAACGCCACAAGCAACAGCGAAACCGGCAACAATCGGAGCAGCGGCACAAGTAATTCCGACTGTAGCCAGTGCCGCGCCCGTTGCCCCCGCAGCCAAACTGCCCGCTGCGGCTGAGCCCGCGCCCGTCACTCCGCCTTTAATTGCCGCTCCGCCAACGTCTATCACTGCGTCACCTACACTCTTTTTTCCGTCCAAAACATCAATTACCGAAGAAACGGCTTCAACTCCCGCACCGACCGCCGCGCCCATCATACCGCCGCTTTTGGCGACCGACCCCAAAGCCGAAGCCGTGGGTATCCTGCCGAGTGCTTTGTCCGCAATTCGTTTTGTCGTTTCGGAAGAAATGCCGGAAGACCTCACCTGCCTTGCGGTTTTACCCGCCAACTTCGCCGCTGTTTCCTCCGTGCCGACAACCGTCGTTCCGTTGTACTTCCCGCTGTTTATCTGATGAAGAGTCTTTTGGACTCCGCTGCTGCTCGCAGTATCTTTAAGTTGAAAGCCTTCCAAGAATCGACCGCCTTTTGTAACAACCACGTCGTGTAAAGGATCTGTTGCAGAAGTTGAAAGGGCTGCCTGCTTGCCTTGAAGAATATTTTTGGGGTTAATGTTGAACTTGTCGCAAACCATAAGCTCGTGAACGTGACCGTGCAAATTCCTGCATTGACCGGCTCTTTCCAACGCTCTCAAGCCCGTATGTGCTTCGTAACTTTCTCTGGCGAAAATTTCGCTTTGTGTTGCTTTTCTCGAATTACTCATTGATAATTCCTCCTTTTGGGGTAGTAAATTCTCATTAAAGGCCGAACGACTTTTGGGGTAGTAAATTTCCATTAAATGCCGAACTGCGGATTTGAAAGAATGTGACAATCGGCCTCCTTCCCGTTTTACAGTGCTCGAATTACCTGTTCATTTTTTTCATTTGCCCAATAACGCTTTAATGATGATGATGATTGTCGGAATTGACATGGTAACACCTCCTTATTTTGGGGTAGTAAATTTCCATTAAAGTCTGAACTGCGGATTTGAAAGAATGTGACAATCGGCCTCCGTCCCGTTTTACAGTGCTCGAATTACCTGCTCTTTTTTATTTGCCCAATAACGTTTTAATGATGATGATTGTCGGAATTGGAAACATGGTAACACCTCCTTTTGGGGTAGTAAATTCTCATTAAAGGCCGAACGACTTTTGGGGTAGTAAATTTCCATTAAATGCCGAACTGCGGATTTGAAAGAACCCGACTGATAACGACAAGTGTATCTTCCCGAAAACATCAAAGCGCACAAAAAATTTCCCGTCGAAAACTCGGCGGGATTTTTTTCATGTGGAAATTTCGGCTCAGCGCACTTCTTCGCCGTACTTCGCTTTTATCGCGGCTTTGTGATTGTACATTGCGGCATCGGCAATCTTCGACACTTCAGCAAACTTCATGCCCGATTCATAGACACCGAGACCGCGGGCAACGGAAACGGTGAGAATGTCATTGCCGGCCTTGAAATGTTCTTCGGAAACTTTTTGGTCGAAAATGCGGAGAAGGTCATCGCGGTTTTCGTAGTCTTCGCCTTCAAGAATTGCCGTAAATTCGTCGCCGCCGATTCGATAAACGGGACTGTGCGCGAAAACTCGGCAGATGACTTTTGCGGCGTGGCGGAGAAGTTCGTTGCCGGCTTCGTGCCCGTAATTGTCGTTGACTTTTTTCAAGAAGTTGGCGTCGAAGAGAACAACGCCGTAATGCAGTTCGTTGCCCGCGACGTTTTGCGCGTCGAGTTCTTTGGCTTTGCTCATGTAAGCCGCCGCATTTCTCAGCCCCGTCAATTTGTCGCGGTAAACGTATTCTTCAAGCTTGGTCGCCATTTCGCGAATACTTTGGACAAGAATTCCCAGCTCGTTGCCGGATTCGTAAGAAATTTCGACGTTGAGATCGCCGGAAGCAATTTTCCGCGCCGCTGCCGTCATTCCCGCCAACGGGCGAATTGCTTTTGATGCAAGCGCGATACTCACGAAGGAAATTAACATCGCCACGAAAATAATCGCCGCGACAAGATGCATCAAGATTCGGTTGCGTTCGTCGTAAACTCGGCTCAGCGGCGTCGCAATTCCCAGCCACATGCCGTTTGACAAATACAGCTCAATTTCTTGAAAGTCGGGATTGGGTTGAAAAACAGTGCCTTGCTTTTGGTCTTTGTGATAAAGGACGCGGTCATTGCGATTCATCAGATAAACATAGCCGTAATCGTAAATCGACATGCGGCGCAATTCTTGAATAATGAAGTTGAAGTCAATGTCCATGCCGATAACGCCGATAAATTTCCCGTCAACGAAAAGCGGAGCGACGTAAGAAATGACATAAGTTTTCGTCGTCGGGTCAATGTACGGCTCAATCCACGTCGCGCATTTGCTTTTGAGCGGAATGTAAAACCAGCCGACATTTTTCCAATCGACGGAAGAATACGGCGCAAGATCTATCGGGTCACGCGGCACAAACGGCGGCAAGGCACCTTCCCAGCGAACATCTTCGCGCCCCATTGAAAAACCGCCTTTGGTTCCGGCAATTTCCGGATTGAGACGCAAATAATAGGCGATACTTCCGTCCGTCCTCATGGCAATCGCGTTGAAGTTGCGGTTCATGTCGTGAAGGTATTGCGTTCGGTAATTTGCGTCTGTGGCCAGTCGGTCGTAACTTTCCAAAAGTTCCAAAGCTTGAAGTTTCATACCGTTTACCGCTTGCCGAACGCAGAAAAAAGTTCGATACAACCGCTCGCGACAAATGACGCTCATTGCGTGCAAAGAGTCGTTCGCGTGAGCATTGACGAAATTATTCATCGCCAAAGAACTGCCTCCGCCCAAAACCGTCGCGGAAAAAAATACCGTTTGCGCCACCAAGAAAACTATTTCCATCATTATGGAGCGGCGATAACGCAACAGCAGATAAAGCATTAATAACAAATAAACGTCCATGAGCAAAAGGCATTCGACAATGAACGTCATCCACGTTTCAATTCGCTCCATGCCGTAAATCTGAAACTTGTTGAGATAAACGACAGCTATTGGAAAAAGTGTGTAAAAACCCAACGCGATAAACCAAGCTCTGTTCGTCTCGTCAGACGAATCGTCGACCGAAAATTCTTTCTCGTTTTCGGAAACGCTTTGAAACGCGTATCCTCTGCTCACCAGCAAGAAAAACAACGCCAAGTCCAAAAATATCGCCATGCAAAAATCATTTGCGAAACAGACAAGCATACACTCAAAAAAAGTTGCCGTCTTGCCCACGCCGAGCGCAAGTGCCGTTGCTTCCAAATCCGCGGGCGTCGCCGTCAGGCCGCGAAATGCCGACGTGGCAAAGAAAGTGACGAGCATGACCGAAATAAATTTTTGGAGAGTGGAAACGCTGAGCGAAAACTGATTTTTTTCCGAAGAGACAAGCCAATTACGCCACAGAAGATACGGCAGGTAACCCGCAAGGAAAACCCACAAGCCGCGCACGAGATATAAAAATCGGTCGGTCATGCCGCTTCCGTGAAAAAAAAGTTGCTGAAAATCGGGCAGGACGAGCAACCCGCCCAAATATACGCCAAGTGCCGCCGGTCGTCCCCACATCAGCCCGAAAACGGGAGGTATGAAAACGGCAACGGTGACGATTTGTTCGGGAACGTTAAGCAAATGTTCCGCAACTGTTGCGACAAGCCAATACCAGCACGCTGCCAAAAAAAATCGGTAAACGTCCCGTTTCACTTGCAATCATCCTCGTCAAAAATTTTTTTCCATATCAATGCGGAAAGCCTCGCAAGCTTCCGCGCCGTATTTTGCTTTGAGTTGTTCGCGCAAAGGCCGAACTTGCTCTTTGAACATCTCCAATTCTTTGGGCGTAAGTTCAATGATTTTCAAACCGTCGTCGGCAAATTCCTTGCGGATTTTTTCTTCTTCGGCTTCCAAATAATCGCGACTCCATTCGCACGCCTCAAGCATTTTTTCGCGAATCAGCGTTTGAGTTTTCGGCTCCAGTCGGTCAAAAGTTTTTCGATTGATAACGAACAGATAATTTTCGTAAAGGTAATTCCAAACCGTCATGTACTTTTGAATTTCGTTCAAGCGGCCGGAACGCATCAGAAAAAATCCGTTTTCCTGTCCCTCAATGACGCCTTGCCGAATCGCAATGTTCAGTTCGCTCCAGCCGAGCGGAATCGGTTTTGCGCCCAGAGCCGAAAAAAAAAGTCGATAAACGTCGCCGCCCAAAACTCGAATTTTCATGTCGCGAAGGTCAATCGGTGTCCGCACGGGGTTGCGGTTGTTGCTCAGTTGCCGCATTGCGTTATGAGTTGAGCCGAGATAAACCAGCCCGTAATCGTCCAAAATTTTCGCGTAAAATTCGCCGCCCGTTTCGTCGATAACTTTTCGCGCTTCTTGATAACTGCTGAAAGACCACGGAATTGTTGCGACTTCCAAACGCGGATCCAAAAGCGACATTGTTCCCGAAACGTAAGCGCCCATGTCGACGGCACCTTCGGTCAGCGACCGTACCGCTTCGTTCGTGTTTCCGCCCGTCAGTTCGTCGTTGGGATAAAATTCAATCTGAACGTTTCCGCCGGACGCTTCCTTAACCAATGCCGAAAATTTTCGCGCAGTCAACGTTTCAATGCCCATGTCGGTGCCGTTGGCGGTCATTACCAAACGAACTTTTTCGTATTCATTTGTGTTTTTGACGGGTTCTTTGGGTTGTTCGCCGCAACCGCTCAAGATAAAAAGCATTGCCAAAAACAACAAGACAGCCGGCAAGCAACGACGCATTGCAAAAATCAACGCCTTTCGTGATTCTGAAGATTTGTCGTGAAAAAAACGGCTTTTCCCGACGCCAAAAAATTATAGCATAAAAGTGACGTTTAAAATACCTGGCGCAAATTGATTTGATTAATTTTGTTTGTTCGGGCGATTGTCGGATATAACTGCAGATAATCATGACAAAAAAATTTATCCCGTCGAAAACTCGGCGGGATTTTTTCGCAAATTGCGTCGGCGTTTATTTTTTACGGCTGAAGTATGGAACTTTCACGCGCCTTTGAGCTGAGGGGGCGAAATGTAACCGTTTCATTCATTCCCGACGGCGTTTCCGTCATTGTGCGTTGAGTTTCAGGCATCCATCATTCTTTAAAGATGATGTCAGACGCATCAATAAAATTGTCTCTCACCAAGAGATTGGTAGCCAAGCCGACCAACTTCAAGCGAATAGATGTTCGTTCGCCCGCCAAGGTCGCCAACTTAATGAGCATGTCCACGGCCGTAAAAATTTTTCCATCTTCGCTGTTATCGAAGTTGAATTTCTCTTGCCCAAGGGCGAAGCGTTCGCGTTCGACAGCAAGTCTGTCGCGTTCGACGGCAACGAATTCCGAAAATGCTTTGACGAGCGAATCGATTTTGTTGTTGTTGGCGGCGAGGCGTTCGCGCTCAAAGGCAACGAGTTCCGAAATTGCTTTGGCGAGCAACTCGATGCTGTTGTCGCGTTTGACGGCGAGCGGGTCGCGGTCGTTTTTGTTGACTGAGTAACTGCCAGTTTTGCGAATTGAAATCAAAACATCTCCACAAACCCAGTCGGAAAATTTTTCTGCCGATTCGAGTTTGCTCCGCATGACGAGCTTGTACATTCCCGCTTCGTTGATAACGACAACTTTTTGCTTGCCGCCAGGGGTCTCCATTTCACAGACCCCTTTGAATTTGTCGGGAACATGTTCGCGAATGGCGTCTGCTGGTTTCGCATAGCCTAACGCTGTTGCAACGTCTTTGCCGACAAACCACGGTTCACCTTCAATCATGACGACGCGGACTTTTCCGAATTCGGGATGTTTGAACAGCTGAATATTGTTTTCCATAAGCGGAAACCTCCTTGAATGAAATGACTTGACAGACGCAAGGCGGCTTGCTAAAATTGACAACGAAAAGCTTGTGACGCCGCTTGCGTCATTATGAAATTTTATCAAACTGATTTTAACGGGCGAGCGGAAAAAAGTCAATAAAGATTTCGCTCGTCAAGAGCTTTTTTTAATTTCGGAAACAAATCAGCCCGCCGAAGCGGGTTTTTTTATTGCGTGCGGTGAAGACGAGCTTGTACGTTCCCGCTTCGTTGATTACGGTCATTGTTTGCGTTCCTGAAGGGGTCTCCATTTCACAGACCCCTTTGAATTTGTCGGGAACGTGGTTGCGAAGTGCTTTTTTGTTGCGTTCGACACCGCTGAAGGCGCCGATTTGCGCATACTTAAGCGCGAGGTGACAAGTTGTCACTTCGCGGAAAACATCAATGAAGACGAGGCGATACAAACCAACAAAAAAAGCCTCGCAATTCGTTGATTACGTATTGCCGAGGATTTCATTTACAAAATTTTTTTCGACTGCTAGAATGGGAAAAAATATTTCGCGAAGGAGTCAACGCTTTGTGACTAAAGAATTTTACAACGAACTTGCTCTGCGGGCGACTACCGACGAAGAAGCTTTCGAGGAGCTTTACGAATACTTTTTCCCGCGAGTATACAATTTCATTTTTGCGCGCTTGAAAAATGTTGCCGACGCCGACGACGTGACGAGTATAACTTTCATGAAGATGAATGAAAATCTTGAGAGTTACGACCCGACCAAAGCCGCATTTTCAACGTGGCTGTTCAGAATTGCGAGTAACGCGCTGATTGATCACACGCGTCGTCACGAAAAGAAAAACGAAACCGAATGGGATGATTTGCTTGACCCGGCCGCGCCCGAACGCGAGGAACCCGAATCGGTAATGATGTCGGGCGAAACAAGTCGCGAACTGCTTGCCGCGCTTTCCAAACTGAACGAACGCGAACGCCGAATTGTTGAGCTGAAATTTTGGGGCGACCTGGACACGTACGCAATCGCCGAAATTCTTTCAATGACTGAAGGAAATGTCCGCGTCACTCTTCACCGAACGTTGGGCAAGCTGAAAAATATTTTGGGCGACGATTGACGAATCTGCAACGGAAATTTTTCAAGCCGTCTGACGTTTGACCAGATTTGAAAAGATACCGCCGCGAGCAACAAGTTCGTCAAAATTTCCCGTCTCGACGACTCGTCCCGCGTCCATAACGATAATTCTGTCGCAGTTGCGAATCGTCGAAAGTCTGTGCGCGACGATGATTCTTGTTGCTTTCAACTCATCCAAACTTTTCGTGACGATTGCTTGAGTGCGGTTGTCGAGCGCGGAAGTTGCTTCGTCGAAAATCAAAATCGAAGGTTTTGTGACGAGAGCGCGGGCAATCAAAATTCTTTGACGCTGTCCGCCCGAAATGTTTTTGTTGCCTTCGCTGATTACGGTCTGCATTCCCATTGGCATCATTGCAATATCCATGGCAATTCCCGCGGCCTGCGCCGCTTCCCAAGCGTCGTCCTGCGTCAAGGCGTTTGTTCCGATTATGTTCGTAAAAATGTCGCCTTGCATTAACTGACCGTTTTGCAAAACCACGCCGAGTTGTGTTCGCACACTCGGCATATTTAATTCCGCCAAATCTTGTCCGTCGTAGTAAATCGCGCCGCGTTTCGGAGTTTCAAAGCCGAGCAAAAGTCTGACGAGCGTGGATTTTCCGCAACCGGAGCGACCGACAATCGCCACGTTTTCGCCCGCGTTGATTTTGAAATTTACGTCGTGCAAAACTTCGCGACCTTCGATATAACCGAAAGTCAAGTGGCTGACTTCAATCGCACCGGACAAAACTCCCGCGTCGGGTTTGTCGCCGACACTTTCGGGCACTTCCTTGAGAATCGGACGGAAATTTTCAATCTGCGGCTGAATTGCGAAGTACTGACCGACCAGCGGAATAATTCCGTTCAAAGTTCCGTTGAAACTTGTAAACGCCGCTTGAAACGCGATAAATTGCGCGTAGGTGATTCCCTGAATCATTTGACCGTTGGGACCGACTTCGTTTATGCCGTAAACCGCAATGTAGTACAACGCCATTGACAAAATGAACGGTTGAACGCTCCCGATTATTTGGTTGTAGTTGCTTTGCCAACGCAGTTTCAAATTCCATTTCCACGTTTCGCCGAAAACTTTGCTCCAAAGATAGTAAGCTTGTTTTTCCGCGCCGTGCTCACGAAATTTCGCGAGACCCGCAAAAATCTGCTGAATCATTCCCGATTCTTGATTGTTCGCCTCAATCAGCTTGCGGTTGAATCCGATGACGCGCCGATAAATGAACGCCGTGATTATCGCGTAGACGAACCAAACGGCAATGGCGACGCCCGTCAACTTCAAGCTGTAATAGCACATCAAAAAAATGCTCCAGAATGAAAAAACGAAACCGAAAAGACTTCCGATAAATTCGGGGCTGACCAAACCTTTGATGACGCTCATGCCGCCCATTCTGCTTGCAAGTTCGCCGGACGTGTATTGGCGGAAAAATTTCGTCGGCAACGTCAAAAGCCTGTTCCAAAGAGCCGCCTCGGTTGCCATGTCAATTCGCGTCGTGATTCTCATAACGGCAATCGTGCGCACAATTCCCAACGAAGCCATTGTAAAACTTGTGACCATTGTGACTTGCGTGACGGTCGCCAAACCTTCTCTGTCCAAAATCGGAATAATGTCTTGGAAAATTGTTTCCGTCACAATCGGCATAACAAGCGGAATCAAGCCCGAAAACAAACCGACGGCGATAACCGTTTTGTAATCGGCAACCCAGCACTGTTTGAAGATAAACTTCAGCAGGTCGAGAATTTTCAGTTCGCGTGCGGGAAAACCGCCGTAACATTCAAACGCGCTGACGTCTATTTTTTTTGCTTCATTGTCGGTAAGTTTTATTCCGTCGGGATTTTGCCGCGTGATGATTTTGTATTCGCCCGGCGCGGTCGGCACGAAAACCGCCAAAGTTTTTTCTTCGCCGTAGTAGCCGATAAAAATTCCGCTGTCTTTTTTGTGCCAATCTTCGACGAGCGTCACGAGGCGCATTTGCATGTTGCCTTTTTGCATGAGCCGCCGCAGAATTCGGATCTGGTCAAGTTTTTTCGTGAGTTCGGGCGCAATTCTTATGTCGTCGGTCGACTGGTTGAAATATCTTGCAACGCGGTGCACGATAAAAGTTGCTTCCTCGATTTTCACATTGCGGGAAAGAGTTTCGCTGTAGTTGACGGTTTCTTCGCCGAACAAGTTTGAAATGGCGTCGTCGACAATGCGTCGCTGATTTCTTTGGCGAACTTCGGCACGCCGCGAAAATTTTTTGTCCTCGGACTCGAAACGAACGCCCAACAGCATGGAAAAAATTCCTTCGTTCTCGGCGAAAACTTCCGATAAATTTTCCGCGTCGTCAAGGAAATTTTTTTCGCGCCATTTGCTCAACATGTCGTCGCCTTTGTCCGCAAGGAGCGAAAGCCACGGCAACTTTATCAGTTCGGCGAACCAGTTGCGCATAAAGATTTTCAAGTTTTCGGGCGCGACTTCGTTGAACTCGAAAATTTGTATCCGTGAATTTTCCACGGCGTGAATTTGCATTTCGGTTTGCCCGAATTCGTCCAAACTGGGAAATGCCACACCGCTCGTTTTCAATTCAGCCAAAAATTGTTGGCGGAAAGAGCCGTCGGCACGAGTCACGGCGTAAACTTCGACCGTGCCCGACTCGACGAAAGCGAATCTTTCGCCGTCTTCCAAAACAAATCTGTCGCCCGCCGTCAATTCAAAGTTCGTCATTGTTAGTCTCGCTTCTCTCCTCAATCAATCGACGGTAAGGTCCATCGTGTTGAATCATTTCTCGATGCGTGCCGCGTTCGACAACATTTCCTTGCGACAAAACGATAATTTCGTCGGCGTCGCGAATCGTCGAAAGTCTGTGCGCAACAATCAGACACGAACAGCCGCGGTGACGGATATTTTCAAGTACGGTTTGTTCGGTCATGGGGTCAAGCGCGCTGGTTGCTTCGTCGAGAATCAACAGCGACGGATTGACTGCCAAAGCCCGTGCAATTTCCAACCTTTGACGTTGCCCGCCGGAAAAATTCAAACCGCCTTCGGAAACTTCCGCGTCGTAGCCTTTGTCGAGTTGCAAAATGTCATCGTGAATGCAGGCGTCTTTTGCGGCTTGAATCACTTCGGCTTTTTCGACGGAAGAATCGAACAGCGTCAGATTTTCGGTTATCGTCCCCGTGATTTGAAAAATGTCCTGGTCGACGGCGGCAACCGAATTCACAATGGCGGCACGCGGAATTTCGCGGCGAATTTTTCCGTCGAAAAAAACTTGCCCGCTCCACTCTTCGTAAATGCCCGTGACGATTTTGGCGACGGTGGATTTTCCGGAACCGCTTGCGCCGACGACGGCTACCCAATGCCCCGGCCGTATGTGCAGGGAAAAATTGTTCAGCAAGGGTTTTTCCAACGGCGAATAACCGAAACTTATATTGCGCAATTCAAGTTCGCCGCTCAATCTCTCAACCGTGCCGGAAATTTCTTCGTCGCGGCAGTTCAAGTCGTCGATTTCGTAACGGCGCACGTCATCAAGGCGTTGCATTTGCATTTCCGTCGACTGCAAAGTCGAGCCGAGTCCCAACAGCGCGTTGACGGGAGCTTGAAAACTTCCCATCAAGTTTTGAAAAGCCATGAACATGCCCGCCGTCATTGCGCCATCCATTATCGAAAAACCGCCGATTGTCATAATCAACGCGCCGTTTATGCCGCCGAGCAACGTCGGAATAATCGTCGAAGTCATTTGCCAAAGTGCCGCGTCTTGACTTGCCGACAAAACTTTCGCACGATAGCCCGCCCACTTCGAGAAAAAATCGCTTTCGTTTCCGTTCGCCTTAATCGTCTCAATCATTGACAGGCCGTTCATTGTCACGCCGTAGCATTTGCCCGCGTCCTGCTGAATTTTCATGTTCAAATCTGTCAGGTGTCGTCTCAGCGCGAAAAAAACAATCATGTCGATACTCGAAAAAAACACGCCGATTATCGTCAAGGTGACGTTGTATTGAAGGAGCAGGAGCAAATAAAAAATCGCGACCAGCAAATTCAAAACCGCCGTCGCTGCGGGACCCGACAAAACGCCCGCGATTGATTCGTTGAAGTTGACGCGGCTTGCAACTTCCGCCGCATATCTTTGGTTGAAAAATTGCATGGGGAGCCGCAACAAATGCCAAAAGAAACTCGACGAGTCGGCAAGCGTCAACTTTCTTTGCCAGCGCGTCAAAATTACGGCTTGCAACCAATTCATCACGCCGCAAACCAAAAATGAAACCGTCATTGCCAAACAGAAATTGAACATCCAATCGGGATGCTTTTTCGTCAAAATGTCGTCGAGGAAAATTTGGCTGAAGACCGGCGACGCGAGCCCGGGAATTATCATGCCGAGATTCAAAAGCAAAACGAAAAGAACCGCCCATTTGTCTTGAGCAAGTTTTTCGGCAACGGCTTTGAAAATGTTGTAGCGACGACCTTCGGGCTTGAAATTTTCGTTCGGGACGACGCGCAAAGCAACGCCGGTGTAAGACGTGCGAAACTCATCCCATTTGACGGTGCGCCTTCCCATTGCCGGATCGTTCAAATAAACCGTGTCGCCTTTTATTCCTTCAAGAACGACAAAATGATTGAATTCCCAGTGGATTATCAGCGGAAATTCGCCGACTTCTTTCAATCTGTCGGCATTCCAGCGATAACCGTTGGCTGTGCAACCGCGATTTCTGGCGGCACGAATAACGCAACTGGCTTTTGAGCCGTCGCGATTGACGCCGCATTCCTGGCGAAGTTTTTCGAGCGGCAACCACAAGTTGTAATGCGCCAAAATCATCGACAAAGACGCCGCGCCGCACTCCGTCGCTTCCATTTGTAAAATCGTCGGCACTTTTACTCGCGTTGTCGATATGCCGAAAAAATTTTTTATCGAATCAACAATGTTCATTCTCAAATTTCACATTCCCAACTGATTTTCATCTGTTGCGCAACCACTGACTCAGCTTGTAGAAAACTTTTTCCAATGGCGGCTTGCGGTCGATTATTATCGAACCGGTGCAAAAACTTCCCGCCGTTATCGGTTTGTGATCTCCGACTTGCGAAGTCCACAAATAACCCGACTCCGAATCGGGGTCCTTTACCAAATCGAAAGTGACTTCCATGACCGACGAATTGTTTTGAGCCTGCAAAATCCATTGAGCAAGTTGCGGGTTGCCCAAATGTTGCTGAATTCCCTGCAATGTCATCGGATATTGCGAAACCGAGCGAACGACGCCCAACAAGTGCCCCGACTGCGAAACGTCGACGCCGTTGGGAGCAAGCTGAATCGACATGCCCGGCTGAACGCGCTTGCCTTTTTCAACGGGAATGTAAAGCAGTCCCGTCAATTCGTCGCGGTCTTGAGTGATTCGCACGGAACAAATCGGCGCGCCGGCAGAAATCATTGAGCCTTCGTCGACCATGACTTCATCAACAATTCCGTCGTAATCGCTGTAAATATTTTCCGCAACCGTCTGTTGAAATTCTTTGGCGTTGTACTGGTAAGCGCGTCCCATGGCGTCGCGGTCACTGGAAGCCAAATCCATGCCGTATTGCGCTATGAGAGTATCGGCGACGCGTTCGGCCTGTTCCATGTGCGCTATCAAGTCGCCTTTTTGAACATGGTCGCCCTCTTTTATGTAAAGATGAGCGATTTTTCCGTTCGCGACGTGAGAAATGTTGAGGACGCCCGCCGAGTCCATGATTAAGCCCATGCCGTCCGCTTTAACCGTGAACGCGCCGTAAATCGACCAAAGCACGACGGAGAACAGCAGAACCAAAATCGCAATTAATGCCATCCAACTTATCGGCGTCGTTATCGGCAACATCGTATCCAATTTTTCGGGCGAGCGCAGTTTGTCCAGTGCCTCTTGGCTGAAGATTTGATTTTTGTCAGCTTGCATCAGTTTTTGTCCTCCGACAGTGTCACGGTAACTTTCGTGTCTTCGGTCAGACCTTTGGTCGCCGAAGTAATGACGGTTTCGCCTTCTTTAAGTCCCGAAAAAACTTCCGCGTATTTGCCGTCATCCGAGCCGACAGAAATTTTTCGCCGCTCAAGCTTGTTGTCCGCCGTCGCAACAAAAACGTGTTGTCGATTGTCGCTGAGTGCCGCAAGCGGAACAGCCAAAACTTTATGCGGCGTCGTCCGTGTCAATTCAACGTTGCTGTAAGCCTGTTGCTCCAAAATTCCGACGCGGTTGTCGATTTCAAAGACGACTTTTCGCATTTCCGCAGCCTGACTCAAATTCGGCATGATTTCTTTGACGTAGACGGAAAAAATTTGAGCGTTGCCCAAATTACCCGCGCCGTATTCGGTGTCGTAAGCTTTTCTGAAAGAATCGCTGTTTCTGAAGTTCAACTCGAAATGTTCGCCGATTGAAATTTGCCGTGCTCTGGAATCTTCGACGGGCAAAGAAAAATTCAGCCGCTCAAAATTCCCAACCAAAGCGATTGGCGTGCCCGCCTGAACATACGCGCCGATTTGTTTGTACAAAATCAAAACTTCGCCGTCAATCGGGGCGATAACGTCTTGTCGCGAATCCTGAACCAAAAGTTGATCTTTGACTGCCTGAGCTTCGCGCAAGCCGGCTTCGGCGGCCTCGTAATTCATCTTTGCTTCGTCGTATTTTTCCAGCGACGTGGCGTTTTTGTCTCTCAAGCGTTCGTAGCGGTTAAAAGAATTTCGCGCCCGCAGAACTTGTGCCTGAGCTTTGGCGATTGAGCTGTCCGCCTGCTGAATTTTTATCGGGATGTCTTCGTTGACCAACTCGAAAAGAACTTGTCCGCGCCGCACGTCTGAATTTTTTTTGACGAAAGAATTTTCGATTCGCCCGTCAATCAGCGCGACGGCGTCGGCCATTTCGTCCGAATTCAGATTTATCGTTTCCAGCAAGAAAACGGGGCGGATGTTGCGGACTTTGATTTTTTCGCCGTGTAAAGGTATCGTGCGGCTTTCCATGCGTTCCGTGATTTGTTTTTCGCCCGTCTCGTTCAAATACGCGCCGTAAGCGATTATCGAAATTGCCGCCGCCAAAATCAAAGCGAGACCGACGAAATAAAGCTTCTTCATGATTCTTTTTCCTCCGCGAACGGCTCGACCGTGTCATTGGAAGATTTTTCCGTCGGTCTGATGTCCTGATCGGAACGCCGTTTAATCTTGCCTTTGTCGTCAAAAATTTTCAACGGAACCTGAGCCGAATCTTTCAAGGCCTCGTTGGCATTTTTGCCCGCCTCGACCGACTGCGCATAAATTGCGGCGTCGATATTCGTCGGAATGCCCATTGCTTTTTCCAACTGTGCCTTGCTCGTGTTGAAGTTGAAAATTGCGGCGGAATAATTTATGCGGGCTTCGGTCAATTTTTCTTGTGCGTCCATGACGTTCAAGTTTGTGTCGACGCCTTCTTCATAGCGAACTTGCGCAATTAAAAATTGCTCTTCGGCCTGCTTCACTGCTCCGTGAGTCACGGCGATATTTTTTTCCGCGCTCTTCAAATTTGTGTAAGCCTGACGAATTTCAAGCTGTATCTGTTCGATTTGTTGACGTGCAACGGATTCGGCTTTTCGCTTTTGAGCTTTTGCCTGTTGGACTTGAGCGGAAGTGACGTTGTTGTCGAAAATGTTCCAGCTCAACTGAATTCCAGCGCTCCAACGTTCCTGCCCGCCGACCTGATCTGCTTTAAAAGCACCTTCGCCGGTGATTGAGCCTTGAACGACGGCGGAAATATTCGGTCTGAAACCTGCTTTTGAGGAACCGACGGCCGCTTCTGCCTGCTTGACCGCATACATTGCCGAAATTCCGTCGGGACGGTGAGACAGCGCATAGTTCAAGCAATCTTCTTCGCTTTTCGTGTAAGCCGAATATTTTTGTTCGCCCGCCAAAATCAAATTGGTGTCCGCCGGCAAGCCGATTAAGTTGTTGAGCGTCGCCAAGGCGTTTTCGTAATTACCCTGCGCCGAATTGTAAGCCTGCTGACTGTTCGCCAACTGAACGTTCGTTGCCAAAACGTCCGCGAGTGCCACAGTCCCGACTTCAAATTGAATTTGAACGTTGCGCAAATGTTCGTTCAGCAAATTTATCGCCTCTTGCCGAACTTCAATCGTGTCGCGATAATTCAAAGCTTGATAGTAAGCCTGCGCGGTTCGCCACTTGACTTGTTGCCTGGCATCTTCCAAATTCAAATCTGCCGCGTTCAAGCCGTAGCGAGCGTGTTCGCGCTGATTTTCCAGCTGCCCGCCCGTGTACAGCGGAAACGACAAAGTCAAAGAATTGGAGTTTGAACTTTGATACAGCGGAAATCTTTCAACTTTTACATGGTTGGCTTTCAATTCTTCCGGCGAAAGTCCGTAAAGCTGATAGCGTTGGTTTCGCCAACCGTGATAATATCTGCCGCCGATTCGGTTTGCCGACATGCTCCAACTTAATCTCAAGCCCGCACTTCGCCGAACGGCCGACAAATTCCAGCGCGCCGCTTCTCTATCCTCAATTCTCTGTTCGATCAATCGATTGTTTTCCAAAGCGAGACTTACGGCTTCATCCAAATTCAAAAATCGAGTTTCCGCCGATTCGAGCGGTGGCATTATCAAAAATGTTGATAACATGATGCACGGCATCAATAATTTTCTTGTCACAACCCGCAACATTCAATATTCTCCGTTCAAATTGTTTTTGCGGTCGAATTCTATCACCGCGCCGGTATATTTTCAATAAATCGCCGAAGAAAACGTGCTCAATATTACGCAAGCGAATTTTTCTCGCTAAAAAATCCGGCTGTGTAAGAATTTTTTTTTCATGAGAAAAGTTTTCTTGCAAGCGAAGTGGCTATCTTATAAAATATTTCACAAGCGGACTCTTTTCTATATCGATTGAACAAAAATCGGGAGATTTTGCGTCATGAAAATCGTAAATTTTTTCAAATTCGTTCTCGTCGTTGCCTTTACGACAATTTTTTTTGCGGGGTGTTCTTCGGCGCCGGATATCGTCGTGATTGACGATTCCGCAGTCAAAAGCAACGCCGCGCCCGCCGAAAAGAATTCGCACAAAATTTACCTGATAACGATGGATTTGGCGGACGATTTTTGGAAGTCGATTGATTCGGGTTGTCGCAATGCGGTTGCGGAATTCGGCGACACGGATTACAAATGGATTGCGCCCGACGTTAATGAAGATCTGCCCCAAAGACTTTGTATCGAACAGGCCGTTGAGGACGGCGCGGAAGCAATTTTACTTGCGGCAAGTTCTCCGACGGGCGTCAACGAAAGTTTGGAAAAAGCAGCTCAAGCCGGCGTCAAAATTATTTTCGTGGACAATGCCGCCGAATTCGATTGCGTGGCGTTTTTGGCGACCAACAACGAATTGGCGGGCAGAGTTGCCGGCGAAACGATGAAAAAAGCTTTGAAAGAAGCGGGAATATCTTCCGGCAAAATCGGCTTGACGGTGAACAAATCGAACGTCACAAGTACGAGGTTGCGCGTCGAAGGTTTTCGCAAGATTTTTGAAGGCAGCGATTTTGAACTTACCGAAACTTTTTTCATGGAAGACGACCCGCAACGCGTAAAAAATTTCGTTATCGAACATCCCGACTACGTCGCCTTTTTCGGTTCAAACGAGCGCACGGCATTGGCTCTCGGCGAACAAATCAAAGACTCGAATTCAAAACAAATAGTTGTCGGCTTCGATACTTCCGACGCGATTTTGAAATTGCTCAACGACGGGGCACTTTACGCGACCTTGCAACAGAAACCACAACTTATGGGTTACAACGGAATCAAAATCGCTCTCGAAGCTCTGAAGGGCACTTACACCGGAAAAAATGTCTCAATCGATACCGGCATTGCCGTCCTTTACAAAGATTCGATTTAGGTGAGCTGAAATGAAGTACAGCACAAAACTTTTGATAGCGAGTTGCATACCGGTAATGGTCTTCGCTGTGATTGCGCTGACGATAGGTTTCGTGCAATTTCGCGACAGTCTCTACGACGAAAAGCAAGGCAATTTGAAATCGACTGCGCTGGCGGCGTTGGCTCTGTACTCCAGTCACGGCTACGGCGATTACGGCAGAAAACCCGACGGACATGTTTGGCGCGGAATGAATTTCGATGTCTCGGCGGCAACGGAGATCGTCGACGACTTGAAAAAGCAAACCAATGTTGACGTGACTTTTTTCTTTGAAGACACGGCGGAAATGACTTCGATAACGGACAAAGACGGAAATCGCTCCGTGGAAACGAACGCGCTGGAGTACATACGAAATTACACGTTGACTCGCGGTTCGCAACTTTGGTGCCGAAGATTTCAAATCAACGGGCAAACTTGTCAGGCGTACATTATCCCGATTCGGCAGGAGAGCAACAACGCCGTTGTTGGTGCGCTCATGACTTCACAATCAACAAAAGGTTTTGAAAAAATTATCGAGCGGTATATTTTGACGACGACGGTCACTGCGCTGGTGATTTTGGGCGTAGTCTTTTTGTTTATCCGCTGGTACGTCGCACGCTTTTCGCAAGAATTTTACGAGGCGAAGAACAAAAGCAAGCACGACCTGTTGACCGGTCTTTTCAACAAGCGGTCTTTCGAGGAAGAGGCCAAAGCCGCGATTGCGAACAAAAAACCGTCCGACGTTTCAGTTTTGATGATTCTCGATTTCGACAACTTCAAGCACGTCAACGACACTTACGGGCATCAAATCGGCGACGAAGTTTTAAAAGCGTTCGGAATGATTTTGGAGCGCGCTTTTCGCACGAACGACATAATCGGGCGCGTCGGCGGCGATGAGTTCATGGTTTACATGCCCGGCATGTCAGTTTTTTCGCTCAAAAGAGCAGACGAAGTCTCACAAGAAATTTTACATGCCCTTGCCGTTTTGAAAGTCGGACAAGCGGAACATTTTTCCTGTAGCATAGGCATTGCGACAGACTTCGGCAATTACGATTTCAAAAAGTTGTATTTGTTGGCGGACAAAGCACTTTACGAGTCGAAAAAGCGCGGCAAGGCCTGTTACGTTCGCTTTTCTTCCAACGAAGTTAATAACTGAATTCGCGCTTACCAAAAAATCCGACCGACATAAATCAAGACAATTGAACATTGCTCCTTCGTTTATTCGACGAGGGAGTTTTTTTATTGCATCACATAAATTCTTTTCGGAACCGTTCGACCGTCAAGCCGTACTCTTTCAAAACCATTTTGACGCTTTCCATGCCGCGCCCTTCTCTTATCCAATCTTTGAGATTTTGCATGAGCTCCGGGGAAATGTTGTATTTGTTCGTTTCGGCGGGCGGCGTGTCATCATACTCAATTTTCGGCATCGTCGTCGCAGCTTTTCTTAATGTTTCCATAATGGGCGCGAACACTTCGGCAAGCGACTTGGTTGAAGAAGCCCTTATGTGAGTTTCGTTTTCGGCGGCGATGTTCGTAGTTTTTTTCGATTTGTATTTGCTGCCGTAAAGTCGCCAATCCTGTTCAATCGCTTTGCGCAAAAAGCCTTCTCGGTTTCGTATCGGCATTTTGGAACGAGCAAGCAAAGCTTGAGCGCGATTAATCCTGGAAAAGCAATCGTCAACGTCAATGCATTTTTTGAAAATGGCGAAGGCAACTTTTTCCGTGAAACCCAATGACTGGAGCGCATCTATCGCTTCGTGGACGAGGGGCGTTCTTCGCTCGTTATTTTCGACATTCGGTACCAGCTTTGTGTCAAGTTTGAATTCAAAAGCGACAATTTGCCGCCCGCTCTTTATCGTCTGAAGGCTCATTCTGTAGTTTGTCCGCTCGTTAATCTCACGTACCGGATTTTCCAACACGAACTTTTTGAAGTTGTTCAAACGTCCTTGGTATGTGCCTTCGGGAACGTTGAGCATAAAGCGCAATTCGCTCACCTTCAATGTTCGTATTATCTCCCGACGAATTTTGAATTTCTCGAAGTTCCGATACTGCAACATCACTTCCAAAAGCCGAATCGCATATGTCGACGACAACTTGAGGAGAGACGGAGCATCGACTTGCGTAAAACCCCGAGTATCCAGCAAATCCAGAACATACGGGCGCAAAACGTCATCAAACCAAACATAAAGCCCTTCGGACGGAACGTATTCGAGTCGGCGAAACAAATGACGAAGCTCAATAACGCCGTTCGGTTGGTCGACTTCGATCGTCGAATCGAACAGCTTGTTGCACGTCGTCTTTATCTGGTGCAGATACCAGTTGTTGCCGAAAACCTCTTTGAGCTTTGCCGACGGAATAAGCAACTCTTTGAATTTTTGGTCGAATATTTTGTCTTGAATTGAAAAATGCGGATTGAGTCCCTGCAAGCTCAAAAGGAAAATTTTCATGCCGAACAGATCAAAATTTTTTCGCGCCCCAATGAGAAGGTTGCTCTGATAGATCTTGTTGCAGAAAATCGGCGAATTCAGCATGTCATCATTAGTGTTTTGTGTCATAACTCAGCCTCCGTCAGCAAAACAACGCTTGCGACAATTTGTCGTCAATGCTCCGGCATAAATAATTTCAAAAACGAAAATTTATTTTTTGCGATACATGCCCGCTTGTGTCATCGGGACGATTTTTTATTTCGCGGCGCACTTAACATAGACCAAAATTTGGGAAAAGTCAATGTGACCCCGGCAACTGTAAAATAAAGCAGGAATGTTCAGACTTTTCGGAAAAAGGCGAATTTCGGTTAGAAATGCTAGTCGCTTTTTTCGATTTCGGTTAGAAATGCTAGTCGCTTTTTCCTCGATTTCGGTTAGAAATGCTAGCGATGAAAACTAGAAATACTAGTTGCTTTTTCCTAGAAATACTAGTCGCTAGCGATAAAACTACTAGCTATGATATCGTTTTTACTAGTCGATTGGTTAGAAATGCTAGTTTTAACTAGCATTTCTAACCCCGATTTTTTCGCGTCATGACGCCATTTTTTGGCATTATCGCAGCCAGTCTAAAACAATAACAAATCAAACAAAACAAGCAAAGCAAGCAAGTAAAAACAAAGAGAAATCTATTGTTTCAAAACAAAAAAGAAAAAACTAAAAGTCAAAGGCAAAATTCACTACTTAAAACAAAATCTGTGATAAATTAAAACCAGAAAATAAACCTTAAAATGAAACAATATTCAAACACATTTAAACAAAAAATAAAAAAGAGAGAGTGACACTTCCAAAAAAAACACTCACCTCAGTGAATGCCTCTCTAAAAATTTTTTGAGAAAGAAAGAGTGAAACCGGACTCAGAAATTTTCCAAAACGCTATGCGTCGCACTGACTCTGACGATTTCACCATCACCACCGACGTTGTCGGAATCAAACGAAACAAGATGTCTGCGACGCTCGACAACCGGATTCGGTTGCGGAACTGCAGAAAGAAGACTGCGAGTATACGGATGCACGGGATTTGAAAAAATTTCCCGCGTCAAGCCGGTCTCAACGAGGCGGCCTTTGTGAAGGACGCCAATCCTGTCGGAAATGTATTTAACCATGCTCAAATCGTGGGCAATGAAAAGGTAGGCGCATTTCGTTTCGGCCTGGATGTCTTTCATGAGGTTGACAACTTGCGCCTGAATCGAAACGTCGAGAGCGGAAATACACTCGTCGGCTATGATGAGTTTCGGATTCATGATGAGAGCGCGAGCAATTCCGACGCGTTGCCGCTGCCCACCCGAAAATTGCTGCGGATAACGTTCGGCGTGCGCGGGCGACAATCCGACTTTTTTCAAGATTGCGCCGACTCGTGCCTTGCGTTCCTCTTTCGTGCCGCAAAGCCCGTGAATGTCCAAACCTTCCGCGATTATGTCGCCGATTTTTTTCCGCGGATTCAAACTTGACATCGGATCTTGAAAAATCATCTGCATGTTTTGGCGCAACATTTTTTCCGTCGCGTCGTCAAGCTTGCCCAAAATTTTTTTGCCGTCGAAGAAAATTTCGCCGTCCGTCGGGTCATAAAGCCGAATGATACTGCGACCGATTGTCGTTTTGCCGCTGCCCGACTCGCCGACAAGCCCGTAAGTTTCGCCCGCGTAAACTTCAAAACTCACGCCTTCGACTGCCTTGACTGTAAAAGAGCGCGAAATTTTGAAGTGCTGGCGAAGATTTTTTACTTTGAGTAACGGTTCAGACATAATTTGCCGCCTTTCTTGAACGAAGAAGCCGCGCCTTCAATTCGGGCGGCAAGTCAACTTTCGGCGCGTCGGGGTGCAACAGCCACGTCGCCGCGAAATGCGTTTCCGAGATTTGAAACATTGGTGGAGTTTCCTTTTCGTCGATTTTCATAGCGAATTTGTTTCGTGCCGCGAATGCGTCGCCTTTCGGTTCGTGCAGAAGATTCGGCGGGCTGCCGGGAATCGAATACAGTCGCTCGTCGTCGGTTTCCAAATCGGGCATTGCCGCCAAAAGTCCCCACGTGTACGGGTGGCGCGGGTCGTAGAAAATTTCTTCGACTGTGCCGACTTCGACGATTTTTCCCGCATACATGACGTTGACGAAATCCGCGACTTTCGCCACGACGCCCAAATCGTGCGTGATGTAAATCACCGACAAGCCCATTTGCCGCTGAAGTTCTTTTATCAAATCCAAAATCCGCGCTTGAATTGTCACGTCAAGTGCCGTTGTCGGTTCGTCGCAAACCAAAATTTTCGGCTCGCACGCCAGCGCGCAGGCAATGACGATTCGTTGTCTCATGCCGCCCGAAAGTTGGTGCGGATAATTTTCCATGCGTTTTCGCGCTTCGGCAATCCCGACCAGTTTCAAAAGTTCGACGGCTTTTTTGCGTGCGTCCGCTTTTGAAATTTTTTTGTGAAGGAGCAGCCCCTCCGTAATTTGGTCGCCGATTTGCATTGTCGGATCCAAGCTGGTCATCGGGTCTTGAAAGACAATCGCGATTTGCCGCCCGTTGATTTCTTGTCGCAAAGTTTTTTTCGGCATTGTCAACAGGTCGACGGGATTTTCGGTGCCGTAGAGAACTTGCCCGTCATTGATAATTGCGTTGCTGTCCAAAAGCCCGGTGACCGCCTTCATGGTGACGGATTTGCCGGAGCCGCTCTCGCCGACGAGTGCAACGGTTTTTCCAGTCGGCAAGTTGAAATTGACGCCGCGAATTGCATGGATGTCCCCGGCGTTCGTGCGAAACGTGATATCCAGGTTTCGGACTGAAAGAATGTTTTCGTTCATTACTGATACCTGCCTGATTTTAAAAATGCCCGTTAAAGCGCCTGACGTTCGCTGTAACGCGTCGACGGGTGCCTTGACGGGAAAATTATCGTTGATAAATTAAAACGCGTCTGAGAGGCTCTGAGCGCGTTTTTGGGACATGTGCCCGATTTTGCCTTCGAGTTTCGGAAAGCGGAAATTTTGAACGGAAAATTTTTTTCGGAGCATGTAACAAAGTCTCGTAATGAACGTATACGAGACAGAAAGGCAAACAGCCAATCAAAAAAATTAAAATCAAAAGGAGACTGATTAAAATGACAAACGCAATGGCAATCAACAACGAGGCTATCCTTAAGGACGAAATCCTCAGCGAGGATCAACTGGATTGTGTGCGAGGCGGAATTGCAACGGAAGTTGTTATCGCCGGAGTTACACTTCTGATTGAGCGCGGATTTTCGGAAGGAGACGCCTTAAGAGATTTTGTCCAATCTGACGCTTACAAGAACATGAGCAACGGTGACAAGAACAAAGCACTTGGCAAGAGACTGGCAAACTCGGTCGCGTTCAATACAATTCTCGGCGGTTTGGCAAGTCCGTTTGCAGTCGTGGCCGCACAGGCTGTTTTCAGAACGAAAGGCACGGGCGATGCTATCCGTCACGGCATCGAAAATATTTTCGGATAATGTGACCTCGAAAAATCAAAAATTCCTTCGGCGAATGTCGGAGGGATTTTTTTTTTACATGTCCTCAATTTTCGGAGCCAACGCCTCACGAAAGCCGTCGCCTATCAGGTTGAAACCGAGCATGAGAATTGCCAAAACGCAAATCGGCGGCAAAATCTGATACGGCAAAATCGTTATGTTCCCAAAGCCCGCTTCGATTAACGAGCCGATTGAACATTGTGGCAAAACAATTCCGACGCCGACGAAACTCAAAAATGCTTCCGTGAAAATCGCGACGGGAATTGAAAACATGACCTGCGTGATTATCGGGCCTATTGTGTTCGGCAAAATTTGTCGGAATATTTGTCGGAAACTGCCCGCGCCGAGCGTGCGGCTTGCCAAAACGTATTCGCGCTCTCTGAGTTTCAGACACTCCGCCCGCGCAATTTTGCTCATGCTTATCCATTCGGTTATCAAAAGTGACGCGATAACAAGCCCGATGCCTTTTTCCATGAAAATCGCCAAAATCGAGATGATAACCAGCGTTGGAATTGAGCCGGCAATTTCAATGAAACGTTGCATGACGTTATCGACCGCGCCGCCGAAAAATCCCGAAATCAGCCCGTAACTCGTGCCGATAAGCATGTCGATAAAAATCGCCACGAACGCAATTATCAGCGACACTCGCGCTCCCTGCCAAGTTCTCGTCCAAAGGTCGCGTCCCATGTCGTCCGTGCCGAAAATGAAAGTTTTGTCGGCGAACCGATTTTGCACGTCACTGCCCGCAACTTGCGGCGACAAACTTTTCGCAACGACTTCGCTGCCGTTTGTGTCCACTACTGAAACAATTTCGTCATATTCGTAGGAACTTGCAAGCGGCGCGAAAATCGCAAACAAAATTATCGCAACGACGAGAATCAAGCCCGTGACGGCAAATTTGTTGCGGAAAAAGTGAACGGCAACGCCCGTCCAATAACCCTGCGACGAAAAATTTTCGTCAATCTCAAGGTCGCGTCCCGAAATGAATTCAAAGTCATCTTTTTGCGGCGTGTACATGCTCAACCGTTACTGAGAACTTACAAAAAGTTATAAACTTTTATGTCCCATTCCTGCTTCGTCGCGTCCGCTTCCACCGTCATTGCTGACAGGCTCATCACGTTTGCTGTAACGCTCCACAGGCTTGAATTCCCCGCTAACGAACGGGTACATATGCAGGTTTCCTTGAAGGTGGAACTTCCCGCATTTCAGCTTTACTGCGCTTGGGGTTTTACGACAACAACGAACACGAGTTGCCAACCGCACACCCCAACTTTTCAAAGAATTTGCGGGATTATACGGCGTGGAGCAGGTAGCGTCAACATAAAAATTTTTCAGTAACGGAGTTCACCTCCTTGTAAATTTTTTAGGACTTCAGAGGCTGTTTATAGCGTTTTTAACTGCTATAAGCTTTCTTTCGTCGTCAAACGGATTCGCGGGTCGATTATTCCGTAGAGAATGTCGAGCACCAACATCACGCCGATATACAACGCTGAAAAGACAATGCCCAACGCCAAAACGTAATTGTAGTCGACGCCTTGACCGGCTATCGCGTCAACCATCAGCTTGCCGACGCCGTTTATGCCGTAAATTTTTTCGATAACCATTGCGCCCGTGAGCAAATCCACGACAAGCGGGGCGATAACCGTCACGACGGGAATCAGCGCGTTTCTCAAAACGTGTCGGCGAACCAGTTCAAAGCCGT